>CANPIH010000018.1 GCA_947574085.1 uncultured Mycoplasmatota bacterium
TTATGTTTAAAAGGAAAAGCAAGATGGTGGAGTCCTAAATATCAACCCCCTGAAAGTCGGCATGATTAATATGCCGACTACTTTTTTGCCTTAAATACTAGGGTTTGTAAGGAATGAATTTTTAAAAAATGTGCTTTATCCCACATTTACCCCACAAATTCTAAAATTTTACATAAAAAAATAGTGAAACTGATTAATTTCAGTTTCACTCAGACTGTTGACAAATTTGTTAAACAGTCTTTTTCTTAAATAAAAAATATAGTATAATGAAAACGAAGTTTTGATAAGTCAAAGCCTATATCATTAAAGTTAGTCTTAAAAGTTATGGTTTTATTTAATTGTGATATTAGCGATTTACTTGGGAATGATTAAAAGAGTATAATTTGAAGAACTTTTACATAGTTTTTATAGGTGGTATTATATTGAAACAAACGGATACATTGAAAAAAGTAACTCGTTCTATATGCAGGGGACTTATAGTATTATTTGCACCTGGAATCCTTAGTCCTTTGACTTTAGCTAGTCTTTACGAAAGTTCTAATACAACTCAAAAGAAAAAATTGTTAAAACTATCAAAAAAAATGTTAAAAATAATAAAAAGAATTTCACGAGAAGATTCAGAAATACAAGAACTAACAAGTAATATAAAATTATTTTATGAGGTATATAATAAGAGAGATATTTTAACATTAGAAGAATTGGAAATATTAAGAAATTTTTGTTATGCTTTTGAAGATAAGAATAGTCTTGTTATAACTCGACCTTATGAAGAAGAAAGAGAGAATGATATATATTATAAATATAGTAGAATTATCGATGAATTAATAGAAGAAAAAAAGTTAAAAATGTAATTTAAAATAAATCAATTAAAGTAAGGGTTTGTATTATTGACTTTTAATTTCACCCCACATTTACCCCACAAATTTTTAAAATCAAAAGTGAAAAAATAAATTTTTTTAAATTAAAATAAAAAGAAAACTTATAAAAAATAGGATAAAGTGTGAGTTTAGATAAAAATAAATTAAAATTTAATAGCCCCCTGAAATCCCGTCAGAAATGGCGGGATACTTTGTTTATAAAGGCTCCAAGCCATTTCATATATGTATTAGGTACCCAAATAGGTACCCATTTTACTTTAAATTGTCGATAATGTTTATTATTTCATTCATTTAATTTTTAAATAGATGGGAATAAGTGCTTAATTTCTCATCTATTTTTGTATGTCCTAGATATTTTGTAATTACATTGATTGTTGCACCACTATTAATTAAAAGTGATGCACAACTATGTCTATAATCGTGTATTCTTATTTGTTTAAGTCCTATTTTTTTACATAGTGTGTTTTTATGACATCTAACTTTAAAATTAGTAAAGGATTTTTACAAACATATATCTTTTTATCACTTTCTAATAGTTTTTACGATTATTTAAGAATATATCTGATATTAGTCCTTATATTTGATTTAGTTTTTTAAGTTGAAAAGAGTAAAATTTCTTTTTCTTCACAATCTATATCTTTCTAAGTAAAAGTCTTGTTTCACCTTTACAAATTTCTTTTTATTTTTCCTTTGTTCACCTCATTTCATTTTGTTGAATTACTTTTTCTGTTGCAATTTAACATCGTTATAGTATCATAAATTTAAAAGTTAACATTTTTTGAAAAATAAATTAAAAATGTTGTAAAAAAGAAATAAATATGTTATGTTCAATTAAGAATGGACGTGAAATCATGACCAAAACTAAAGTTGGAGAGTTAAGGTAGAGAATCAATATGTTGTTAATTATAATGATTTAATGTATGTCTCTAGTTTAGGTGCAAGTTAATCCACTTAATTCCTATTTACTTGAACGTATTCGAAATTAAGAAGAAAGAATTAAAAAAAGCGATAGTATAGAAAGTTCTACTATAAACAATAAAGTAGTTATTGAATCATAAAAAAGCGTCTGAAATGTAGAGAAGAAAAATGATTTATTAGAAACAATAGAGGATTTTGAATATTAAAACGAAACAAACAAAGAAATTACGAAATTATTAAATAGTATTGCTATTGAGGAGTTTAGAAATGGTAAATAGTTTGAAAAAAGTAAACAAGATTCAAGTTGTTCGTGTTAATATTATTAATCGTTTCATTTGTTTTAGTTTGTTTAGTATAAATAATTGTAATTTCTTTATGATAAAAACTTAACTAGAAAATCAATCAGAATTTATATCCTTCATGATGGTAGCATATGATTTAGTTATATGTATTTGTGTAATTGCTGATATATGGATTAAAGATTTTATGTATCAATGTAGAATTAAGTTTAAAAGGAGGCAAGAAAAATGCAAGATAAATATAATTTAACAAGAGAGCAAAATATATTTATTGCTAAAAGAAACATAGTCGATTATATATGGAAAAGTGCTAATTTAGAGGGTATTGGGGTAACATATCCAGAAACACAAGCTATATATGATGGTGGAGTTGTAAATGGGCTTACAGTTGATAAAATAATTGCTATTAATAATTTAAAATATGCTTGGCAATTTATTTTAAAAAATGAGGATATAGAATACGATTATAATGCTTTATGCCATATTCATAAATTAGTTGCTGATAAGTTAGTATTAGATCAAGAATTAGGAAGAATTAGAACTACTCCTGTTAATATAGGGGGTACTAAATGGAAACCTCAATTTCCTATTGAAAGTCAAATTAAAGAAGAATTAGTTGCATTGTTAAATCAATCAGAAAAAACAAAAACTGAAATTGCTATTGAAATAATGTTATCAGTAATGAGGAGACAAATGTTTATTGATGGTAATAAAAGAGTAGCTATGTTATTTGCTAATAAAATAATGATAGATAATGGATGTGGAATCCTAACTATTGCTCAAGATGATCAAGAAGTATTTTATGAGAAACTTATTAAATATTATGAAAGTGGAGATATGGTAGATTTAAAACAATGGATTTATGAAAATTGTATTGATGGTATTGATTTGAATAATAATTAAAGAATGACATTAAACTTTGCAAGGAGTATTTAAAAACTAATGTTATTAATGTCAAAAATAATAGTTTTAAATTAATATTTGAGGAGAAAAAGAAATAAGAAAAAAATATGTATTATTAATAGAGTTTCATGTGAGACAAAATATATTAGAATAATAGATTTTGGAAATGGATAAGTGATTATGAAAAAAATACTAATATCAATTTTTATATGTGGGATTATGGTTTTGGGAGTTGTTGGTTGTGGAAATAAAACAAAAGAAGTAAATAACTTAAAAGAAACTTATAATAAAGTTAATGAATACTTTGGAAATGAAAAAGCAGATCGTAGTAATTTAAGTGCTTATTCTCTTGATGAGGAAAACAATGTTATAATTATTACATTAGTAAATAATAGTAAAGAAAAACAAGAAGATTTTATGAAAAAGGTTGGAGTTAATTCTAAATATATAAAATTTGAACAAGGTGGTCCACATAATACTTTAGGAATGGATTTTTATATTATAAAACCAATAAATCACAATGATATTAGATTTAATAGTTATTATACTGTTGATAATCGGACAATTTATCTAGCGGGTAACATTGAAGAATTTTATATTGTAGATAGTGGTAGTAAAATGACATTAAAATATTATATTTCAAATGCAAATCAAACATTTAATAGAAGTATTCAAACAATAACAGATAAATTAGAATTAAAAAATACTTTAAATGATGGTGGAACTAAGATTTACAAATCAAAAGAAAAAGATATTACAATGATAGTATGTAATACTACTAAAAATGATAGAAATATATTTATTGGGGATTACTCTATAGAGTATACAGAGGGAGATTGTAAAAACTAGCAAACCAAAATTAATAGCTCCTTGAAGGGGCTGAAAAGCTTCATTTTTTTACATAAAAGCAAAAATTCAAAAATTTTTCCTATGGTAATTTAATGAAAATATGTTAAAAAGAATATTTGAAAATATAATATAGAGTTAGAAATGCCAAGAAAGCTAATGGTATAGGACTTTCGATTGCTAAGCAATTAGTGGATTTAAGTAATGGAAAAATAGAAACAGAATATAAAAATAATAGTTTAATAATAAAAGTTAAGTTTTTATAAAGCAAAACTAGAGAAAAAAAGAGGTATACGATTATTTGATTGGTTTGTTTACTTTATCATTTATTACAGTATTTATAAATCAATTTTGTGTAAAATGGTTAAATATTTCAAATAATTATAGTAGTATCCCTAAATCTTATGATACTCTGAAAAATATTCTTTTACACGGATTAGAGTAAGATAATCTAAGTTGGATCAATACTAATTTATATTTAAAGAAAAAAAGAAGTCAGAAGAGTCAGTTTAAGCTAGTTTGCTTTTTGTTTTACTATGATTTGAGTGTATAAAAATTTTTATTTAAAAATATTGTTTTTGACCAATCAACATTGAAGATAATGACAACTTGGATAGATTTTGCTTTTTTTCTGGTAAAATATTAAGTATACAGAATAAAATATTGTAAATTGTAAAAAGAAGTGTAATATGAAAACAATAAAAAACGTTTTAAAGAAAATAAAAAAGCAATTGGATAATAATTCTAATTTATCTGTTATTGTTTGTACCATAAGTTTATTATAGTAATTTACAGTGTGAAAGTAAAAGATTTTAATGTGTTTTATATAAAAAACATTATTGATGTTATAGAATTTGAAAGTAGGGAATCATGAAGGAATTAATTGATTTTGGAGTGTTAATAATAATATACTTTTTAAAGTTATATAAAAAATGGAAGTTGAAAGGAAAAGATATTTTATTGATAAATACATGTATGTACATTTATTTATCTTTTGTTTTCTATTTTACTTTAATGCCTATAATAACATCTTTGCCATTTATGTTTAATCATCCTTATAGTTCAATTAATTTAGTTCCTTTTATTGATGTGACTTTTGGTAGAGGTGATTTTATTAGACAAATAGAATTAAATATTATAATGACAATTCCTTTTGGCTTTCTCTTGCCATTGGTAAAAAAAGAGAAAGTCAAATTTTTAAGTATCGTTTTTTATACTTTTATTTTAAGTTTTGCAATAGAAATATTGCAACCTTTAATAAATGGCTTTAGATCATCGGATGTAACAGATATAATAACAAATGTTATGGGTGGAATTCTAGGATACTTATTGTTTTTATTATTCAAACCAATAACAACAAAAATATTGGCTTATATAAAGAATAAATAAATTATTTAGAGTAGGTTATATAAAAATAGTTTTTTATTAAGTAAAAAATTTTTATTTTCTTTAGTCTAATTTACTAATTACTGTTGTGCATGTTATAATAAAAGAATAAATAGAAGATAAATAATGATTTGTCGATAAAAAGGAGGTGGAATAAATGAGCTTCTTATTAACATTATTGATTGGAATCCTTGCTGGAATAATAGATGTAATGCCAATGATTAAAATGAAAGTAGATAAATACTCTTGTATGTCAGCATTTCTATATTATGTAATAGTTCCTTTTTTTGTCTTTGGAATCAATTGGTTTAAAGATTTATGGTGGTTAAGAGGTGGAGTTGTTGCTATTCTTATGGCAATTCCAGTTATCATTTTAGTTTCTAAAGAAGACAAAAAAAGCCCAGTAGTTATGATAATAATGTCTATTGTATTAGGAAGTATAATTGGTGTTGTCGGACATTTTTTGAATTTAATGCATTAGAAAAAAGTAGTATTAAACATAATAAACTATACAAATTGTATAGTTTTAAAATGGAAAAATATGAGAAAAACTATTGCTTAAAGCTTTACCTTTTGTATATAATAAAATTGGAAAAATTTATAAATAATAATTTAAAATGTTAACTTTAGTTGCGTCAAATTCCACTCGTAATTGCTAGATTGCAACTGAATAACAAATTATAATAAACGTAGAAAAGAGGAGAGTTTTTATGGATTTAGGAAATCGTTTATACGAATTAAGAAAAGAAAAAAAGATTAGTCAAGAAGAGGTGGCAGAAAAGTTAAATGTTACTAGACAAACTATTTCCAAATGGGAAACTAATCAAAGTCAACCAGATTTTGATAAAATAATTCCTATCTGTGAATTATATGAAATTACTACAGATATTTTATTTGGAAATACAATGGAAAGGAAATCAACAATTAATAATCAAGAAACATTTAAAATGGAAACAAAAAAGAAAACTGCTATAGTAGTAAGTACAAGTGTATTTTTTTATTTTATTGCAGTTATATGGATTATTTTATCTACTAATTTCTTTTTAATGAATGAAATTATTGCAATAAGTATCTTTTTATTCATATGTGCAATTGCAACTGTCTTGTTAATTTATCATTTTATGAGTATACCTAAGCAAGATGAAATAAGAAAAAAGAAAAGTAAGCAAGAACTAGAAAAATACGATGGAGTTATTGAGATATTTTTTACTTTTGCTTATTTGCTTGTAAGTTTTATTACTAAAGCTTGGCATATTACTTGGCTTATATGGATTGTGTGCATTCTTGTAATAGAGATTGTTCATTTATTGATTGGTACAAAGGAGAGTAAAGATGGGAAATAAGGAAACATATTTGTGGATAGCTTTACTAAGCATTATGGCAATTTTTATAGTTATTGTTTTGATTTTCCTTTTATTAGGAAAAAATTTTCTTAATTTTAACTTTATAGGAGGGGACTCTAAGATTTTGTTAGAAAAAAATTATGAAGAACCAATAAAAAATATTTTAGTAGAAGGAGTTTCTGCAGATGTTTTTATAAAAGAGTCAGAATTTAATCAAGTACGTGTAGAAATTCTTGGAGGTGAAAAGCAAATTGCCGAAAGTTTTATCGAAAATGAAACATTGAGTGTTTCGTTAAGAAATAAAATATTTTGTTTTGGATTTTGTTATGTAAAAGAAAAAATTATTATTTATGTACCCAAAGAAATGCAATCCAATCTTAAAATTAAAACTGTTTCAGGTGATATTGAGGTACAGAATCATTCTTCAATGAATGTGGATTTAAAAACAACAAGTGGGGATATAAAAGTTGGAGATATTAATCTGGCTACACTTTCTTCAATAAGTGGAAATATTATTTTAGATAGTGGAAAAAAAATTATAGCAACGACAACGAGCGGTGATATTCATATTAAAAGAGCAGAGAAGAAAATAGAGTCAAAGTCTGTTTCTGGCGATATCCAAATTCAAAATTTATTTATAGAAGAGGATTCTAGTATAAAAACAACGAGTGGTGATGTGTCGATAAATGAAACTAATGATATTTTTATAGAAGCAAGTACAGTAAGTGGTGAGATCGATGTACTCGATAATAATCGTCATGTTGATCGTATTCTAAGAATTAAAACAACAAGTGGGGATATTTCGGTAAAATAAAATGTGTTTGAGACACATTTTTTAATTATTTATTAATTTTCTTAAAAGTGTGATAATATAATTATGAGAAAAATACATAGAACTATTGTTAAAAATAATACAAAAGTGAAAATCATAGAATAGGATTAATGTGATACAAAAATAGTAGTGAAGAAGAATAAGTTAGTTAGAAAAGAGGATTTCATATGAATCAAAAAAAAATATTTTTTATTATGGCAGTCATAACCATTCTTTTTTTAGCTTTTGTGGGAATATTTTTTTATTTAATCCCTAATTTACGAATAAAATTTGCGAAAATTGAAATAACTTTCGTAAACGATTTAACTGCTTCTTTTGCCGAAAACAAAAAAGTATCGGATTTTATAACTAGTATCAATGGCAAAATTACTAATGATTATAAAATTGATACATCAAGTTTAGGAACAAAAGAGATTACTTTTGATTTTGTAAATGATGATAATATAAAAGTAAAGTATTCTTATAATATTGAAGTTGTTGATAATACAGCTCCAGTTATTTGGCTTGGAGGCAGTTATACTATAACAAAAGGAAATAATGTTGATTTAGCTCAAAAAATATTGTGTGGTGATAATACAGATAATCGACCCAACTGTTACGTAGAAGGAGAATACGATTACAACAGAGTAGGTGTTTATCCGTTGGTATTTAAGGCAGAAGATAAAAGTGGTAATAAGTCAGAACAGAAATTTAATTTGCATGTAATTGAACCAAAAAAAAATACAACTATAGATAAGACTCCGTCGTATACTTATTTTTCTGAAATTGTTAATGACTATAAAACCGAAAAAAACCGTATAGGGATTGATGTATCTAGCTGGCAAGGAGAAATTGATTTTGATGCATTGCAAAAAGCAGGCGTCGAATTTATTATTATTCGTGTAGGAGGAACACGTGGACGCGACGGAGAATATTTTCTAGATAATCATTTTACTTACAATATTTCTGAAGCTAACAAAAGGAATATAGATGTTGGAATTTATTTTTATTCGTATGCGTATTCCAATGAAAAAGCACATGAAGAAGCAAACTGGGTACTTAATCAAATTAAAGATTACAAAGTAACTTTGCCTATTGCATACGATTGGGAAAATTGGAGTACTTTTAATGAATATAATTTAAGTTTTTTTGGACTCACAGATATGGCAGAAACATTTTTAGATACTGTGGAAAAAGCTGGATATAAGGGATTACGTTATAGTAGTAAAAATTATTTAGAAAAATTATGGTTACCGACAAAGCATGATACTTGGCTTGCTCACTATGTTGATTCTACAAATTATAAAGGAAAATACAAATATTGGCAATTATGTGATGATGGAAAAGTAGATGGCATTAAAGGTGTCGTAGATATTGATATTATGTATTTAGATTAGGGAAAAATTACCAAATAATTTTTTCTTTTTTTTGACTTTAAAAATTTATTTTGTTCAAACTATATGTAAGGTGATACGTATGAAAAAGATAATTACAACTTTCTTTCTAGTGTGTTTTGCATGGAACACGTATAACGCTTTTAATATGGAGAATTGTACAAAAGAGATTAACATTAATCATTTAAATTCAAAAAATATTTTGTCTTATATAAAAGAAAATAATTTAACGAATAAAATAATGAAAATTTGTAGTAATGATATTTGCAGTGATATAAATATTCAAAATATCGAGCAAGATATAAAAGAATTTATAAAACGCAATTTAAAATATTTAGAAAGTAAAGATAAAGATACTTCTTTGGAGGCTGAATTAAAAGGATTCCGTATTGACAAAATTCTAGTTAATTCTTGTTTGTAACTTTATCGCCTTGGTAAATATTTCGTCGAACCATTTCTTTATCAATGTCATTTAAAACACAAAATTTTTTTGTAAGCCAATTGGGTGCCACTAAATCTTTTACATTAGGATCTCCAGTAATTCTATGAATAACGATCTGGGGATTTAAATATTCAAGTTGTTCTACAACGATAGAGATATACTCTTCTTTCGTTAAAATAGGGAATGGTTTTTCTAAATACATTTTTTCTAATTCTGTACCTTTTAAAATATGAAGCATGTGAATTTTAACGCCATCAATTTCTAAATCATTTAAAAGTTTTACTGTATTCAACATATCTTTTTTCAATTCATAAGGAAGTCCATTGATAATATGAACTACAACTTTAATGTTTCGTTTTTTTAATTCTTTTACTGCTTGAATAAAATTATTTACATCATGTCCTCGTTTAAGAAGTTTTAAAGTTTCTTCTTTACTAGATTGAAGACCTAATTCTATAGTAAGAAATGTTTTTTTATTTAATTCTTCTAAATAATCATAACATTCTTTTGATATAGCATCACTTCTAGTAGCAATTGATAAACCAACTACATTATTTAAGTTTAAAATTGCTTCAAATTTTTCTTTTAGAATAGAAACAGGTGCAAAAGTATTTGTATTGGCTTGAAAATAGCCAATATATTTACTATTGGGCCACTTTTTTTCTAAAACTTCTTTTACTTCATAAAATTGTTGGATTAAATCACTATTTTTTGTAATATCGTACTCGTTACTACCATGCAAACAAAAAATGCAACCATTTCCGTTTTTAAAATTTGGACAAGAAAAATTAGCATTCAAACTTACTTTAAATATTTTTTGATGAAATAAACTTTGATAATAATAATTTAGTGTATGGTATCTTTTATTGTCGAGAGTGTATTGAAACATAAAATCACCTTTTTTCATTATATAATTTAAAGAAAAATAGAAAAGAAATCAAGACTAAATTCTTTTAATTTTTCCGCTTGAATAAATTGCAACTTTTTATTCTTTATGTTAAAATAAAAAAGAATAGAGGGTGTTTCTAGTGGCAAATATTGATGAACATTTTAAAATAAATTATTCTCATGCCCAAGCAAAAGAAAATGCTATTTTTAAGGGAGCGAATTATCGCATTACCATATTAACAGAACGACTTATCCGTTTGGAGTATAGTGAAACTGGAGAATTTTATGATGGCTTGACTGAAAGAGTTATACATCGAGATTTTGCTACTCCCCCTTATACTGTAAAAGAAGACTTTAAATATTTAGAAATTGCCACAAAATATTTTAAACTTTTTTATGTTAAGGAAAAGCCTTTTGTTGCTAATAAAATGGTGCCTGATGCTAATTTAAAAGTAGTATTACAAAATACCGATAAAATTTGGTATTTTAATCATCCAGAAGCAAGAAATTTTAGAGGAAATGCAATTGGTTTGGATGAACAAAATATAAAAATGAAATTACAAAAAGGTCTTTATTCTACAGATGGTTTTGCTTCAATAGATGATTCAGATTCTCTTTTATTAAACGAAAATGGTGAACTTATTCCTCCGGCATCAAAAAGGATAGATACTTATCTTTTTATTTATAGAAGAGATTTTGGACTTTGCTTAAGAGACTATTTTGCGTTAACAGGAAAACCAAGTTTATTACCAAGATATGCTCTTGGGATTTGGTGGAACAAAGATGAAATTTATACATCGCAAGATTTAAAGAAACTATTGGCGACTTTTGCTCGTAATCGTATTCCTTATTCTGTTTTACTATTAGGTGATAATTGGCACGTAAAAACAGATTTGCCTAAAACAGGTTATACTTTTAATAAAACACTATTTCCACATCCAGAAGAATTTATAAAATACTTGCATGAACGAGGAGTCCGAATAGGTCTTACTATTGATCCAAGTGAGGGAATTAGTAAGGAGGAACCTGGATATTACAATATAAAAAGCCATTTAGGTTTTACCGAAGAAAAAAATTTACCTTTTCATGTCTTTGACTCGAAAATTTTAATGGAGTATTTTCATGAATTAATTAATCCTTTAAATGAAATAGGAATTGATTTTTACTTTTTAGATTACTTCAATAAAAAAGATTTAAATACTTTAAAAGCTCTTAACTATTATCATTTTAATGATTATAAAAAATACGCTAATCGAAGAGGAATGATCTTGTCCAGAAATTCTTTAGTGGCTCCACATCGAACTCCAGTTCATTACTCTGGAAAAACAACAGTGAGTTGGGATACATTAAGATTTTTACCTTTTTTTAATTCAGCATCTAGTAATATTGGTATTTCTTGGTGGAGTCATGATGTAGGAGGCTATCAAGATGGAATTGAAGACAATGAACTGTATCTTCGTTCTGTGCAATTAGCAACGTTTTCACCAATTTTTCGTTTTAGTGCCAGACATGGACATTATTATAAACGTGAACCTTGGAAATGGGATGTAAAGACATTAAATATTGTTCGTGATTATTGTAACTTAAGGCATCGTTTTATACCTTATTTGTATGCAGAAGGATATAAATATCACAAAACAGGATTGCCACTTATTCAACCTCTTTATTATCAAAATCCAGAAGTATACGATGAGCCATTATATAAAAATGAATACTATTTTGGAGGCGAATTGTTTGTAGCTCCTATAACAGTTAAAAAAGATACAGTCATGAATCGTGCTGTTGAGAAAATTTTTTTACCTGATGGACTATGGTATGACTTCCATACAGGAAAAAAATTTTTAGGCAATAAGCGATACGTTACTTTTTATAAAGACGAAGATTATCCAGTATTTGCTCGAGCTGGAAGTATAATTCCTTTAGCTAATTTAGAAGAAAATATTAATGTTACCAATCCCCCTAAAAGTATGGAAATACATATATTTCCTGGTAAAAGTAATATTTATAAACTTTACGAAGACGATGGCTATTCTTCATTGTTTGAACAAGGGTATTATATTATGACCTATATAGACTATAACTATTTACAAAATAATTATACTTTAATTATTCGTCCTGTGGAGGGGAAAACTGGAATTATTCCAGAAAAAAGAGATTATAAAATAAGATTTAGAAATACAAGAGAAGCAGACGATGTCATTGTATATATCGGAAAAGATGTTGTTATAACCAATAATTATGTCGAAGACAATGACTTTATAGTTGAAATAAAAGATGTACCAACCACAAGTCAACTAACAATTAATTGTAAAGGAAAAGATATTGAAATTGATGCGGTACGTATTATTAATGAAGAAGTGGATTCAATTATTAGTGATTTACAAATAGAAACAAGATTAAAAGATAGTATTGCTAACATTTTCTTTAGTGAAATTGATATTAGAAAAAAAAGAATATTAATTCGAAAATTAAAAAGAGATGGTTTAGAATCTATATTTATTCGTATGTTTTTAAAATTATTGGATTATATTAAAGAAATATAGATTTTAATTTGGAGTTATTATATAATATAGAAAAAACTGCTTTTTAAGCGGTTTTTTCTATTGGATTTAAATAAATTATTAAAAATTTTTATTAATTTTGTAAAATTAACAAAGGTATGGTATTATATTTTTAACAAAAAAACTAATTTCTTAATTGATGGATGATTTTTAATAGTTTTTTTGAAGGGATAGTGTAGTTTATGTTTGTGGATAAAAAAAACTTGACGGAAACTGAAATTCGAACCCGTTATATAACCCCATCGCTTATTCAAGCTGGATGGAGTTATAACGATATTCAAGAAGAAAAAACGTTTACCGATGGTCGAGTTATTGATGAAGGAAAAGGCAAATATTCAAGGGGCGTTCGAAAAAGGACGGATTATCTTTTAACTTATCATTCCAATTATATAGCTGTCATTGAGGCAAAAGATAATAATTGTTCTGTAGGGTATGGGATGCAACAAGCACTTTATTATGCTGAAATGTTGGATGTTCCCTTTGCTTTTTCCTCCAATGGAAATGGTTATATAAAAAAGAATAGAATAACAGGCGAAGAAAAAGAGCTTTCTTTAGACGCTTTTCCTTCACCACAAGATTTATGGAATGAATACATATCTTGTTCCTTATTTACAGATGCACAAGAGAAAATTATTAAAGAACCATTGTATCCATCAAAATATCATCCAAGGTATTATCAACAAATTGCAATTGAAAGAACCGTAAAAGCTGTAGCAAAAGGTCAAAATAGAATTTTACTTGTTATGGCAACAGGAACAGGGAAAACATTTACAGCGTTTCAAATTATCTATCGATTGTGGAAATCCAAAACTAAGAAAAAAATCTTATTTTTAGCAGATAGAAATATATTAATTGAACAGACCATGCTTAATGATTTTGCTCCATTTAAAGGACATATGAAAAAAATTCAAGGGAAATACGATCCAGCTTATGAGATTTATTTGGCACTGTATCAACAATTAAAAGGAACAAAAGACAAACCAGATCTGTATAAAAAATTTCCACAAGATTTTTTTGATTTGATTGTTATAGATGAATGTCATAGAGGAAGTGCTGCAGAAGATTCTTCTTGGAGAGAAGTTTTAGAGTATTTTGGAAATGCAACTCAAATTGGACTTACTGCAACACCTAAAAATGAAAAAACTGTCCAAAATTATGATTATTTTGGAGAACCTATATATACTTACTCTCTTAAACAAGGAATTGAAGATGGATTTCTTGCTCCTTATAGAGTTATAAGGATTGGGTTGGATAAAGATTTAGAGGATATTTTGGTAAAAAAAGGTACTTTAAATACCGATGGAGAAGCCGTAGAAGAAAATATTTATGATGGAGCAAATATTAATAAAAAGCTCATATTACCTGAACGAGACAAACTTGTTGCTAAAATTGTTAGTGATTATTTAAAAGAAACCAATAGAAGATTGGATAAAGCAATTTTTTTCTGTGTTGATGAGGAACATGCCGATCGAATGCGTCGAGAATTAGTGAATCAGAATTTGGATTTGGTTTCTCATGATGAGAGATACGTTATGAGAATTACAGGAACAGATGAATTTGGGAAGATGCAACTTAGCAATTTTATTAATCCAAGAAAAAAATATCCTACTTTGGTTACGACTTCAAAACTACTTACCACAGGTGTAGATGTAAAAACTTGTAAATTAATTGTTATTGATTCACCAATTAAAAGTATGGTTGAGTTTAAGCAAATTATAGGGCGTGGAACACGCATTTCAGAGGAATTTGATAAATATTCATTTACAATAATAGATTTTATGGGAGTAACTGAACTTTTTAAAGATCCTAAATTTGATGGTGAGGTAGAAATAACTCCAATTATTTATATGCCACCTGAGAAAAAAACAGAAGATTATGAAGATTCAGAAAAAAAGATAATTCCAGTTTGTGAAGATGATATTTTGCCAATACAGAAACGAAAAAGAAAACCTAAAATTATTTTACCGAATGAACAAGTAAGAGAGTTGTATCGTCAGCAAAAATTGATTGATGAGCATGGGGAGTTGATCACAGAAAATTTTACACAATTTGTTAAAAATAAAATTACAGATGAATATAATTCTTATTCTTTATTTAAAAAATATTGGGATTCTGAAATCTTGAAAGAAAATATTATTAAAGCTTTGGAAGAAAAAGATATCTATTTAAGTATTCTTGAAGAAGAAATTGGGGAAGAATATGATCCATTTGATTTATTAGTACACGTTGCTTATGAGAAACCCGCAATGACAAGAAGTCAAAGAGCAAGAAAAGTTAAGAATAGCAATTATTTTGACAAATATAGCGAAAATGCAAGGGAAGTTTTGACAATTTTATTAGATAAATATGTTGATGGTGGAATTATGGAACTTGAAAATCCAGAAGTGTTAAACATCCCAGAGCTTAAAGTGTATGGTACAATAATGGAAATTATTATGACAATCTTTATGGGCTTACAAAATTTTCAAAAAGCTTTGGAAGAGATGAAAAATTATTTATATAGTATGGAGATGTAATTTATGGCAATTAATATGAAAAATATTAGAACAATTATGAGAAAAGATGATGGAGTAAATGGGGATGCACAAAGACTAGAGCAAACTGTATGGATGCTATTTATGAAGCTATTTGATGCAAAAGAAGACGAATGGGAAATTAAAGAAACTTTTAAAGGCAAATCTTATGAAAGTGTTATTCCTACAAAATATAGATGGAAGAATTGGGCTAATGATGAAACAGGACTAACAGGAGACGAATTAATTGATTTCGTGGAAAAAATGTTTAAAGACTTAAAACAACTTTCAGTAAATTCTATTCGAGACAAAATGGTACATGAAGTTTTTATAGATACACACAATTATATGAAAAATGGTGTTATTTTACGTCAAGTAATCAACGAAATCAATCAAACTGATTTTAATATAAATACAGAAAGACATGAGTTTAATGATATTTATGAAAGTATGTTATCAGAATTGCAAAGTGCTGGCTCAGCTGGAGAGTTTTATACTCCAAGACCTGTAACTGAATTTGTTGTAGAGATGGTTAATCCAAAAGTAAATGAAAGAATATTAGACTTTGCTTGTGGAACGGGAGGTTTTTTAACTTGCACTATTGAGCATTTTGAAAAAACCAAACAGGTTCAAACTTCCGAAGATATAGAAAATGTAGAAAAAAATATTTTAGGAATTGAAAAGAAGCAACTTCCATACGCTTTATGTATGACCAATCTGTTATTACATGGTATAGATATTCCGAATGTAGAACATCGAAATTCTCTTACCGGAGAAGTTGCTGGTTTTAGTGATAAAAATCAAGTTGATGTTATTATAACCAATCCTCCTTATGGGGGCATAGAAGAAGATGGTGTAGCTTCTAATTTTGCCAAAGAATACCAAACAAAAGAAACAGCAGATTTATTTATGGCTTTTCTGATGGAAAAATTATCAGACAATGGAAGAGCTGGAATTGTTCTTCCAGATAGTATTTTATTTGGAGATGGCGTGAAGAAAAACTTAAAAGAAAGACTACTAAAAGAATTTAATTTACATACAATTATAAGATTACCTGAGGGAGTATTTGCACCATACACTTCTATAACCACTAATTTATTATTTTTTGAAAAAGATCCAAAAGGTACAAAAGAAATCTGGTACTATGAGTTAGACTTGCCTGAAGGACAGTCAAGATTTACCAAAACCAATCCTATTACTAGAAGTCATTTTGATGATTTAAAGGTTTGGTGGAATCAGCGAACAGAAAGTGAAAATGCTTGGAAAGTCAAAATAGAAGATATAAATAATTATAATTTAGATATCAAAAATCCTAGCAAAATGGAAGAAATGAATTCTTTTACGTTAGAAGAATTAATGGTTAAAATGAAATCAATTACAAAAGAGAACGAAGATATTCTATTTAAGTTAGAGGATATCTTGAATTGAATGTACAATTAAAACAAGTTTTATTAAATAAAGCGATTCATGGAGAATTAATTCCAAACGATAAAAACCTAAAACCAGTAGATGTAGAAAGTATTCTTGAAGATGTACCTTACCCAATACCGGAAAACTGGAGATGGGTTAAATTTTCAGATTTAGGAGAAATAACATCAAGCAAAAGAGTATTTCAAAAAGACTGGAAAACAGAGGGCGTTCCTTTTTATCGTGCAAGAGACATTGTAGCACTAAATAAAGGAAATCCTGTAAGTAAACTTTATATTTCAGAACAAATGTATAAAGAATATGCTGAAAAATATGGAATACCAGAGAAAAACGATATCTTATTAACAGGAGTAGGAACAATAGGGGAAACGTATGAAGTAAAAGAAAAAGACAAGTTTTATTTTAAAGATGGAAATATAATATGGTTTAAAAATAAAAATAAAATGAATGCAACCTATTTAAAAAAATTTTTTGAAAGTGAATACTTTTTTTATCAAATAAATCAAACTGCCAAAGGAGCAACCGTATTAACATTAACAATAAGCCATGCTAAAGAGGTACTAATACCCATACCCCCAATAGAAGAACAAAAAAGAATAGTAGAAAAACTAGAGGAATGCTTTGAGTTAATAGATCAGAAAGAAAGAAATGATCAAGAACAAGAAAGATTAAAATTATTACTAAAAGAAACCTTATTAGAAAAAGCAATCCATGGAGAATTAATACCAAACGATAAAAAACTAAAACCAGTAGATGTAGAAAGTATTCTTGAAGATGTACCCTATGAAATACCAGAAAACTGGAGATGGGTTCAGTTCAAAAATTGTTGTACTTTCAATATT
>CANPIH010000019.1 GCA_947574085.1 uncultured Mycoplasmatota bacterium
AGTATCCAAGTCTTGTAACCGTTTATTCAATTGGAGAGATTTCTAAAGAATTGTGTGGTGGACCTCATGTAAAACGTACAGGTGAACTAGGAAAATTTACAATAAAAAAAGAAGAAGCTAGTAGTGCTGGAGTTCGTAGAATAAAAGCAGTTTTGGATCCAATTTGTTAGTATTATTAGGAAACGAGAAAAGAAAGAATATGGTTTGGCTTATATTTTCTTTTTTTGTTTATAAATCTTTAATTTGCGTGTATACTAATGACAGAGAGGTGCCTTATGAAATATCAGAAATATGAGTTTGATACTTACAATATATATACAATTCAAACCAATAAATTTAAAAATTGCCATATGGAGATTCTTTTTTACGATAACGCTAAAAAAGAGGAATTGGGATTACGTAATTTTTTGGTAGATTTTATGTGTCATTCTTCAAAAAAATATCCAAAAAGAAAAGATTTAGTAATTCAATTGGAAGAACTTTATCAGTCTTTTCTATACGGAGTATCCAGTAAAGTTGGAAATATGGTGTTATCTAGTTTTGTTTATGATTTTCTGAACCCAGAATACGTTAATGACGAAAAGTATTTGCAAAACGTTTTAAAACTTCCATTTGAAGTGATTGAGCATCCCAACGCTACCAACAATGCTTTTGATGAGAGAACGTTTAAAATCATACAAAAACGTATTTTAAGAGATATAGAAGCTATTAAAGAAAATGCTACAAATTATGCACTACGTCAAGCACTTTTAAATATGGATAAGGATTCCATAACAGCTTCGAGTGTATTAGGAACAAAAGAAGATGTAGAGCAAATCACTCCAGAAAGTCTTTACGAATATTACCAAAAATTTTATGCCAATAGTCTTTGCAATATTTATATTATTGGAGATCTAAATATGGACGAGGTAGTAAAAATTATAAACAAAAATTTTCACAACAATTGTTTGAAAAATCATCGTGTAGAAGCTTTTGTTGAAAACAAATCAAGAAAAAAAGAATTGGTTGTAAAAGAAAAATCTGAATTTTGTCAAACCAATCTAGTAATGGGATTTAATCTTGAAAAATTAACTAAAGAGGAAAGATTTGCTACTTTGTATTTTTTTGATGAGATTTTTTGTTCAGGAGGTTTAAAAAGTAAATTGTATTCTTCATTACGTGAAGAAAATCAACTATGTTATAGTGTTTCTTCTATTAGTGCAAAATACGATAATCTTTATTATGTGTATGTTGGTTTAGACAAAAAAAATGTTTCTCTTGCCGTAAAACTAATTAAAAAATGTATGAAAGAAATGGCCCAAGGAAAAATTAGTGAAGAAGAAATGGAAATGGCTCAAAATCAATTGCAAACCTCATTGGACGTTGTTTTCGATAATCAAAATAGCTTGATCAATAATTATGTCTTTCATTCTATAGTAGGAACTCCACTTTTTGAGGAATTAAAAGAAGCCTATCAAAAAATTACTGTAAAAGATTTAAAAAGTTTAGGAAAAAAATTAAAGTTAAATTTTATTTATGAACTTCAAAGCAAAGAAGGTGAAGAGAATTGAAAGAAATTGATATAAAAGGAGTAAAAGAAACCATTTACTATGAAAAGGTTTTAAATCATATGCCTGTGTATATTTGGAAAAATGAAAAAGTAAAAGGTATTTTTAGTGCTTTATGCGTTCATTATGGATCGATTCATCAAGAATTTAAAATGAGTGATAAAAATAAATATTATAAAGTTCCTAGTGGAATTGCTCATTTTATTGAACATTTAAATTTTTATGAAGCGGATGGCTCTACTGCGACAGATTTTTATATGAAATACGGAAGTGAAGTAAATGCCTTTACTACTTTTGATTATACTTGTTATCATTTGTATAGTACTCAAGAATATAATGAAAATTTAAATCATTTATTGGACTTCGTTTTAACACCAAATTTTAATAAAAAAATGGTCAATAAAGAAAAAAATATTATTATAGAAGAATTAACTATGGATGAAGATAATCCAAATTCAAAATTATATTTTGCTCATTATGCTGATCTTTTTCATAAATACAAATATAAGGAAACAATAACTGGAAGCAAAAAAGATGTAACTGAAACAACTTTAGAAGACATTGAACTGATTTACAATACTTTTTATCATCCTAAAAATATGTTTTTGGTGATTACTGGTAATGTCAATCCTTATGATGTCATAAAAATCGTGGAAGATAATTTAAAGCAAAAAAAATTAGGTGTTTATAAAACACCTAAAATAAAAAAATATAGAGAAGAAACTAGTGTAGTAAGCTCTTTTACAGAAATCTATGGTAATGTTGAATGTCCTAAACTTAAAATCTCTGTTAAAACTTCTCTTTCGAATTTTAAAAATACAAATCCAATTGCTTTGCGATTGATTGTTTCTTTAATCATGAATAGTAATTTTGGACCAACGAGTGATTTAAAGGAATATTTAATGGAAAAAGAATTAATAAATTATATGAGTGCAACTCGTTCTGTAATAGAAGATTATTTAATTTGTACTGTAAATATCGAAACAAAATATCCAAAAGAAGTAATAAAAGAAATTAAAGAACAATTTAAGACATTGAAAATTAGTGAAGAAAATTTACAAAGAAAAGTAAATGGTAGTATTGCAACATTAGTACTAAATTATGATGATATTATGGGAGTGAATAGCAATATTCAAGATGAAATTCTTTCTTTTGGAAATATAGTAGAAAATACAAAAGAACAGTTAGAAAAAATAACTTTAGAAGATGTTTTGAAAGTAATAAAAAAAATAGATGTAAAAAATATGGCAATTACTGTTTTAAATCCAAATAAAAAGTAGTTTTGTATTCAATTTAAAAATTTACAGATATTTGTTTAAAATATCTGTAAATTCTTTTTTTATTTGATTTAAAAATTCTTCCGTTTTTGCTTCAAAGCGAAGAGTTAAATTTGGACCAGTGTTGCTTGCTCGGATTAAAGCCCATCCATCTGAAAAAGTAACCCGTATACCATCAATTGCGTTATAATCGTATTGTTTCTTTTTTACATATTCTAAAATATGTTCAACCAATTCAAACTTTTTATCGTTCGTTGTAGCCATTTTAATTTCTGGTGTGGAATAGTAGTGCGTTGTATTTTCTAACATTTCACTTACGGTTTGATCACTTTTTGATAAAATTTCAAGAAGCCTTAAGCCAGCGTAGATTCCACTTCCTAAAGCGTAATCTCGATCGTTAAAAAAAACGTGTCCAGAGAATTCACCACCAAATGCAAGATTTAGTTCTTTTGTTTTTGCTTCTGTATAACTGGTTCCTGTTCTGTAGCAGTAAGGCGTTCCACCTAATTTTATGATTTCATCTTCTAAAGATTTAGAACATTTTACATCGTATAGAAGTGTTTTGCTATCTACCTCTGGAAGCAAATGCTTAGCAATAATAATCATAAATTGATCAGCAGAAACGTATTTTCCATTTTCTAAAACGATTCCAATACGATCTCCATCTCCATCATAAGCAATTCCAACATCAGCATTTGTTTCTACTACTTTTTGTTTTAGCATTTCCATATTTTCTTCAACCGCTGGATCTGGATGATGATTGGGAAACGATCCGTCATTTGCGTCACATATATAAGTAATGTCTAAATTAGGAAATAAAGCATGGACTTCTTTAGCAATACACGTCGTGGCACCATTTCCTAAATCTATTACTGCTTTAACTGTTTTTTCTCCCATTTTTATATTTTTTTTCATGTAATCTAAGTAAGCCATTTTAATATCTTTCTTAATAATTATTCCATTTCCTATTAAAAATTTTTCTTTTAGAATATAATCACGGAAATCATAAATCATTTGCCCTCTAGCGTTTGCTAGTTTATCAAAAGAAAATTTAAAACCATTATCGTCTTTAGGATTATGACTAGCAGTTACCATAATTCCATAAGAATCGTTTATATGACGGCTTAAATAATGCATAGGAGTGGTGATTTGTCCATAGTTGAAAACATTGCAACCAGTTGAAAGTATACCCTCAATAAGTGCATTACATAATGTTAAACTTGATAAACGATTGTCTCTTCCTACCACACAAGATTTTGTATTTAATTTTTCTTGTAAATAGCTTCCATATCCTTGCCCAATTTTATAGGCTATATTTTCGGTAATATTTACATTATAAGTACCACGTATATCGTATTCCTTAAAAATACTTGTATCTATGTTCACTTTTTAACCTTCTTTCCTTATTATAATAACATATGGAATGCAAAAATATTTATGTATGGTAAGGCTATTTACTGTTTGTTTACAATACTACACCTTTAGTATTCTTTCATAAAAAGTGGTGTAGTAAATTGTTGAAATATTGTAAAAATAAATGCAACTTTGTTTTTGAATAATGAGATAGTCATTGACACAAAATTTAAAAAAACGTATACTATTAACATAAAAACGAAGAACAAGAAAGTAGATATATTTTTCTTTATAGAGAGTTCATGTTGATGGAAATTGAACAAGAAGAATATATACGAAAATCACTTGGAAGTTGAATATCTGAAAAAAGTAAGATATTTCCGCAGTTATTTTGCGTTATCAAAAAAGAGAAACAATTAAGGTGGTACCACGACTTGTTCGTCCTTTGTGGTTTCACTTTTTTTATTGAAGGAGGAAAAAATGAAAGAATTTAAAAGTTTAGACAAAAGATCATCCTATGAAGTAGAAAAAGATATTTTAAAATCATGGGGTGGAGTAGTAAATCTTATGAAAAAGCAGAATGAATTGCGTAAGAACAGTAAAAATTTTGTTTTTTATGATGGACCAGCTACTGCAAATGGATTTCCAGGACTTCATCATATGCTTGCCAAATTTTTAAAAGATTCTATTTGTAAATATCATGTAATGAAGGGAGAAAAAGTTTTACGTAAAGTTGGTTGGGATACGCATGGTCTTCCTGTTGAATTGGGTGTAGAAAAAGAACTTGAATTTACTGGAAAAGGAGATATTGAAAAGTTTGGTATTAAAGAATTTAACGAAAAGTGCAAAGAATCGGTTTGGAAAAATAAAGAATCTTTTACAGAATTAACAGAAACAATGGGACAATTTATTGATATTGAAAATCCTTATGTAACTTATGATAATGATTACATTGAAACAGAATGGTACATTCTAAAAGAATTTTTTAAAAGTGGACTATTTTATGAAGGACATAAAATTCTTCCTTACTGTCCACGTTGTGGAACAGGACTTGCAAGTCATGAAGTTGCACAAGGATATAAAGAAATAAGTGTAGAAACAGTAGTGGTTCCTTTTAAGAAAAGAGATGAGGATGTATATTTTTTGGTTTGGACGACTACTCCATGGACATTGATAGCTAATGTTGCTTTGTGCGTTAATCCAGAATACACTTATGTAAAAGTTCGATTAGGAGAATACCAATTCATTTTAGCAGAGTCTTTGGCTTCTAAAGTTTTAGGAGACGATTTTGAAGTAGTAGAAACATACAAAGGAATCGACTTAGAATATATGGAATATGAACAATTAATTCCAGAACTTATTGTTGATAAAAAAGCTTTTTTTGTAACTTGCGATTCCTATGTAACAGATAACGATGGAACTGGAATTGTTCACATTGCTCCTGCTTTTGGAGAAGATGATTCTAATGTTGGAAAAAAATACAATTTGCCATATTTAAACCCCGTTGGAGAAGATGGACGATATAAAGAAGGTCCATGGAAGGATATTTTTATTTTTGATGCTGATTTGGAAATAATAAAATATTTAAAGGAAAATGATAAGCTATTTAAAAAGCAAAAAATAATTCACAATTATCCTCATTGTTGGAGATGTTCAACACCACTTGTCTATTATGCTAAACCATCATATTATTTAAAAGTAACTGAAATAAAAGACAAAATATTAGAAGCAAATAAATGTGTAAACTGGTATCCTTCTTATGTTGGAGAAAAACGTTTCGGAAATTGGCTTGAAAATATGAACGATTGGGCAATTTCCAGAAGTCGTTACTGGGGAACTCCACTTCCTTACTGGATTTGCTCTTGTGGTCATACAGAAATGATTGGCTCAAGAAAAGAATTGATTGAAAAATCTATTGAACCTATTGAGGATTCCATAGATTTGCACCGACCTTTTGTAGATGAAATTCATTTAAAATGTCCAGAATGCAGTAAAAAAATGACGCGTTGTAAAGACGTTTTGGATTGTTGGTTTGACTCAGGTGCTATGCCTTTTGCTCAATACCATTATCCGTTTGAAAATCAAGATTTTTTCGAAACTCAATTTCCTGCTGATTTTATTTGTGAAGGAATTGATCAAACTAGAGGATGGTTTTATACTTTAATTATTATTTCAACATTTTTAAAAGGATGTGCTCCATACAAAAATGTTTTGGTAAATGATCTTATTCAAGATGCAGAAGGCAAGAAAATGTCAAAATCCAAAGGAAATATTGTAGAACCATTTACAACTATGAAAGAATATGGTGCAGATGTTGTACGATTTTATTTGCCTTATGTTTCACCAGTTTGGACCCCACTTCGTTTTGATATAAACGGATTGAAAGAAGTTTATTCTAAATTTTTTAATCCTTTTAAAAATACGTATAGCTTTTTTGCTATGTATGCCAATACAGATAAAATTGATATTGCACTTTGTGAGGTTCCTTATGAAAAAAGGGAAGAGATTGATCGTTGGATTTTATCAAAATACAATCATTTACTAAAATACGTTACAGAATCATTTGAAGAATATGATTTAAATAAAGTTGTAAAGGCAGTTACTGAATTTGTATCTGAGGATTTATCCAACTGGTACATAAGAAGAAATCGAAATCGCTTTTGGTCTTCTACTTTAGATGATTCTAAAAAATCTGTTTATATTACTACTTACGAAGTTTTAGAAGGAATGTGTCGAATGATTGCACCTATTGTTCCATTTACCACAGAAGAAATTTATCGTAATTTGACTGGAAAAGAATCTGTACACTTAGAAAATTATCCAAAATACAACGAAAATCTTTTAGACGAAGCATTAGAAGAAAAAATGGAATTGGTACGAAGTTTAATTCGTGTTGGACGATACGTTCGAGAGGAAGCCAAAATAAAAGTTAGAGAACCTTTACAAGAGGCTTTGTTGGATGGCAAAAATGAAGAAATACTAAAAGATTTAATTGGACTTATAAAAGAAGAGTTGAATGTAAAAGAAGTAATTTTTACAAACAATTTAAACGAATATATGAATTTTTTAGTAAAACCTAATTTTAAGACTGTTGGAAAAATTTTTGGATCTAAAATAAAAGAATTTCAAAAGGAATTAGAAAAACTTTCAGAAAGTGAAGTAGAAAAATTATATAACAATGCTCACATTTCTATAAGTGTTGAAAATGAAACTTATGAAATTGATGCCTCTTATGTAGACATTCGAATTCTTTCAAAAGAAGGATTTAATGTTGGGATGGAAAACAATAACTTTATTATATTGAATACAGATCGTACAGAAGAGTTAATCTTAGAAGGAATTGCCCGTGAATTTGTATCTAAAGTACAAAATATTCGTAAAAATAAGGATTATAATGTAGTAGATCGCATTCAACTTTTTGTTAAAGGGGACGAAGAGTTTAATAAAGCTTGTAATAAATTTGGGGATTATATTAAAAGTGAAACTTTAGCTATAACTTTGGATATTGCAGAAAATTTAACTGAAAAATATGATTTAAATGGTCATGAAGTATATATTGAAATAGAAAAAGTTATCCATTAAAGAAAGCAATAGTATGTAAGGAACACAAAAACGTGTTCCATTTTTTATTTGATAGACCAAGGAAAGTTACAAAAAATAATAAATTTCTAAAATAAATTCCATTTACTTACTAATTCAACCTATGATATGATGAAAAAAATTAGAAAGGATAGAATATGAAACAAGAATTAACGATTCAAAAAGTTATAGAAATCTGTCATGGTGAACTTTTTTTAGGAGACAAAAATTTAGTTTGTAAAACTTTTTCAAAAGATACAAGAGAAATAAAAAAAGGTGATATTTATATAGGAATAAAAGGTGAGAAGTTTAATGGGAACTATTTTTATAAAGAAGCTTTTGAAAAAGGTGCTAGTGCCTGTATATTAGAAAAAGATTCTTTTCAAAAAGAAAAGATGAAAGAAAAGAAAACAATTGTTTTAGTTGAAAATGCAATAGAAGCTTTAAGAAAATTAGCTATTTTCAAACGAGAAAATTCTAATGCGTATTTTATAGGTGTTACAGGAAGTGTTGGAAAAACAAGTACAAGAGATATGATTTATAGTGTTTTAAAAGAAAATTTTAGTGCTTTGAAAACGGAAGGAAATTACAACAATACTATAGGACTCCCTCTAACTCTTTTACGCCTTCAAAAGAAAGAAGTTGCTGTTATAGAGATGGGAATGAATGCTTTAGGAGAAATTGAATATTTGTCAAAAATTACTAAACCTCATATAAGCGTTATTACTAATGTTGGAACGGCACATATTGGAGAATTAGGTTCAAGAGAAAATATACGAAAAGCAAAGCTAGAAATACTTTCAGGAATGGATAAAAAGGGAATCTTAATTATAAACAATGATAACGATTTGCTTCATGAATATTATGAACAACATCAAAAGAATATTGTGACTATTGGAATAAATAATAAAAGTGATTTTTTTGCAGAAAATATTATTTTATTTGAAGACCATTCTCAATTTACAATACATTATAAAAAGAAAGCGATTTCTATAAATTGTCCAATACCTGGGACTGCTTTTATTTACAATAGCTTGATTGCCTTTGCTGTTGGAACTCTGTTGAATATTGATTTTTCTTTGTTGAAAAAAGGCATTGAAAATTTTGAATTGACTAAAAATAGATTGGAAATATTTCAAATAAAAGAGAATATTACTATTATTAATGACACATACAATGCTAGCGTTGACTCTATGAAATCAAGCTTAGAAATTTTAAAAAATAAAAAGGCAAAAAGAAGAATAGCAGTTCTAGGCACGATGTTAGAATTAGGTGAATTTTCTAAAACTTTACATGAGCAAGTTGGAACTTTTGTCTATGAAAATCAAATTGAAGTTTTGATTACGGTAGGTGAAGAAGCTACATATATTGCTAAAAAAGCAGAAAGTTTAGGTATGGACACTAAGAATATAAAAATTTATCAGAATAATGAAGAAGCTATTTCTTTTTTGAAAGAAAATGTAAACAGTCATGATGTGGTATTGTTGAAAGCTTCGAATGGAATGCATTTTAATGAAATCGTGTCTTTTTTTAAATCCTATGACTCATAAAAATGTGAATAATATAACTCTTGTAAATTACATAAAATGAGAGTATAGTAGGATGCAAGTAGAGGTGAAGTAATTACAAACGATTTTTTAAGTGAAAAAAAAGAAAGGTAAGTGACAAAATATGGAATTATGGATACTTTGGTTAATTATTATATTTATTTTAATTGTGGCTGAAGTTAGCACAGTAAATTTAGTATCAATTTGGTTTATAGCTAGTGGAATTGTATCAATGATAGTATCAATTTTCTATGATAATTTTTTTGTACAATTCGCTATATTTGTAATATTAGGAATTTTACTCTTATTGACAACAAGAAAATTTTTAGAAAAATTAATGAAAGCAAAAGAAGATACAAAAACCAACTTGGATCGAATTCTTGGAAGTACAGCCATTGTAACAGTTCCTATTACTAAAAATGAAGTAGGAGAAGCCAAAGTAGAAGGAAAAAAATGGAGTGCCATTTCTAACGAAACATTAGAAGTTGGTGAAGAAGTCATCATTGATCGCATTGATGGCGTAAAATTAATTGTAAGAAAGAAGGAAAAATAAATATGGCATTTTTAATTGCTATTTTAATTATTGTTATTTTAATTGTGATACCAAACATTAAGGTAGTACCACAAGCAAAGAGTTATGTTATTGAAAGATTAGGTTCTTATTACGCTACATGGAAAAATGGATTGCATGTTAAAATTCCATTTGTAGATCGAGTTGCTAATATTGTAACTTTAAAAGAAATTGTAAAAGATTTTGCACCTCAACCTGTTATTACAAAAGATAATGTTACTATGCAAATTGATACCGTTGTGTATTTTCAAATTACGGATCCAAAGTTGTATACTTATGGAGTAGAATACCCTATTAGTGCTATTGAAAACTTAACAGCTACAACTTTACGTAATATTATTGGAGAATTGGAACTAGATCAAACATTAACAAGTAGAGATATTATTAATTCAAAAATGCGTTCTATCTTAGATGAAGCAACAGATCCATGGGGAATTAAAGTGAATCGTGTAGAAGTAAAAAACATTTTGCCTCCAAAAGATATTCAAGAAGCTATGGAAAAACAAATGCGTGCAGAGCGTGAACGTCGTGAAAAAATATTGCAAGCCGAAGGGGAAAAGAAATCTAGTATTTTAATTGCAGAAGGAGAAAAAGAAAGTGCAATTTTAAGAGCCGAAGCAGACAAAGAAGCTCAAATCAAACGTGCTGAAGGAGAAGCAGAGGCACTTCTTAAAATTAAAAATGCAGAAGCGGAAGGAATTAAATTATTAAAAGATGCCAAAGCAGACTCTTCTGTCCTTACTTTAAAAAGTTATGAAGCTTTAGCAAAAGTAGCTGATGGTCAAGCTACAAAAATTATTGTTCCCTCAGAACTTCAATCTATTGCAACAATAGGTACCACATTAAAAGAAATGTTAACAGATAAAAAGTCAAAATAATTATAGTTAGCCTATAAAATTAAAAAATCTACACAAAATTATAAAGTGCGTGTAGATTTTTTTTATTCCTTTTTAAAATTTTAGATTGGAAGAATAAAGAGAAGTTATGGCTTGTATTAATTCTAAAACTCCTTCTTTTTTTTGAATATTCTTTATAATTTCCATGGAATCCTTTTCACTTAATGTTTCAATAGAAAGAACGTTATCGGTCTTTATGATTGGAAAATCTATAGTAGTGTTCTCAAAATTAAAGACAATGGATCCAGTTGTTCCCTTTGAATCAAATGAAATTTTTAGATTCATACCTGCATTGTTTTCATTTATTTCAATAGTTCCTTTATAAGTTACTTGATTGTTTTGTATTTCAAAAGTATAATTTGTTTTATTCTTTTTTAAAAAAGTAATTTCATTTTTTTCATTTTTAAATGCAATTCCAGCAAATTCCTTTTTAAATCCTTTCGTATAAATAGAAACTGTTAATGTTTCCTCTTTTAAATTACTAAATTCTTTCTTTAAACTATTCAAACTTTCTTTTATTTCTTCTTCAGTTTTTAAGGATATTTTGGCAACACTTTGAATAAATTCTTTATTATTCAGTTCGTTACTTAAAACAGTAGTTATTTCTTTTATATTCCTTTTATTTAAAATTAATTTATTTTCTGTAACTTTTTCTCTTTTTCCATTTAAACTAATATACGTAGTTTCCTTTTTAAAATATTCCTCTTTTAAAGATTTTTGTAATGCCTCTTTTATTTGTTTTAAAATAACTTCGTATTCATTTAAATTGTTTAGAGTATTTAGCATCTCGTTTATACCCGTAGTAGGCACTTCTAAATGTTTATTATAAACATCATTTAAGAAAACATAGGCTTTTTCATTTTCAAAAGAAAAAGATGCTTTTAAAAGTTCTTTATTTTTAAAATTACTATCAAATTCTACATACATTTTTTTATTTTTGGAGTCAATAATATAGTTATAACTTAAATCTAAATTGTTTAGTATTTTCAAAATTTTTTCATCTTCTGAATTGTTACTATGTAAATCACTTTTTAAAGAAAATTTTCCGCTTGTTCTGTTTATTTGCTTATTTTTTTCTTTTGAATAGGAATACACTCTATCAATTGCAGTCATAAATACTTTTTTAGGTTTTATAGAAATAAAGGTAAAAGCTATTGTACCGATTAAAACAAAAGCAATCAGTAGAATTCCACCAAAAATAATCTCTTTCTTTCTTATTTTCTTTTCCTTATTTTCATTCATATACTCGCACTCCTTTTTCTTTTCAAATTTATGATACCATATTAAATTTATTCTTCCTATCTTTTTTTTTAATTATTTTATATAATCTTTTTAGGAAGTGATTCGATGGAATTTGTAAATCATCCTTTAAAGCCAATTTATAATAAAAATTCTAGAATTCTAATATTAGGAACAATGCCTAGTGTAAAATCTAGAGAAAAAAACTTTTATTACGCTCATCCCAAAAATCGTTTTTGGTTAATTTTAGAAATCTTGTTTCATGAAAAAATTTTAAACAAAGAAGAATTCTTATTGAACCATGGAATTGCTTTATGGGATGTTTTAGCAACTTGTACTATCGAAGGATCCAATGACGCTAGTATTAAAAATGCATTACCAAACGATTTAATTAAAATAATAAAGGCTAGTCAAATAAATATAATATTTACTACAGGTAAAACAGCTTTTAAATATTATAATAAATTTTTTAAAGATACAATCCATTTGCCAGTCATTTGTTTGCCTAGTACTTCTCCTGCAAATTGTAAAATAAAAATAGAGGAATTAATAAAAGAATATGAAATTATAAAAAATTATGTGTTTTAAGAAAATCATCTTTTAAAAGAGAAAACTGGTTCTTTTTCTTTTGATTTGCTATAATACTATTTAGGTGAAGTCTATGTATGTAGAAGTATTACTGGAACTTAAAAATAAACAAATGGATCAAACCTATACTTATAAAGTTCCCGAAACTTTGCGAAGTGCGATTCAAGTGGGTAAACGGGTAAAAGTTCCTTTTAATCATCGTGAATTAGAAGGTTTTATATTAAGTATAAAAAATGCGTGTAAAAGTGATTTTGAAATAGTAGAACTATTAAACGTCATAGATGATGAAATTGTTTTAAACGATGAATTGATAAAAATGGGGACATTTTTAAAAGAAACTTATCTTTGTAGTTTATCAAGTGCTTATGCTGTAATGCTTCCAAGTGCTTTAAAAGCCTCTTTAAAAACCAAAATAAATAAAAAGTATGAAACGTATCTTTCTTTAAAAATGGAACACAGAAAGGCACTCTCTCTATGTACAAATGAGCGTCAAAAAGAAATTGTGGATTGTATTGAAGAAATAGGAAATTTGCAAAAGAGTGAAGCTAATAAATTATCCATATCGAGTGTGACTACGTTATTAAATAAGAATATAATTCAAGAAATCAAAGAAGAAGTGTATCGCTTACAAAATCAAAACAGAGAAAAAGATGAAAAAAAGGTTTTAAATGAGGAACAAAAAAAAGCTTTTGATGCAATTGTACAAAGTTTAAAAAAACATCAGAAATTTTTACTATATGGCGTAACAGGAAGTGGAAAAACTGAAATTTATATGCAGGTAATTGAAGAAGTACTTAATCAAAAAATGACTGCTCTTGTATTGATTCCAGAAATTAGTTTGACTCCTCAATTTGTATCAAATTTTAAAGCAAGATTTCAAAACCAAGTGGCAATTTTGCATAGTGGATTATCAGATGGAGAAAAGTACGATGAATGGCGTAAGATTTCAAGAGGGGAAGTAAGTATTGTAATAGGAGCTCGTAGTGCAGTTTTTGCTCCTCTTAAAAATTTAGGAATTATTATTATTGATGAGGAACATTCTGATTCTTATAAACAAGAAAATAATCCACGATACAATGCAATTGAAGTAGCAGAATATCGCACAGAGATAAACCAAATTCCTTTAGTTTTAGGAAGTGCAACTCCAACTTTAGAACGTATGGCTAAATCTACAAAAAATATATATATTCGTTTAGAACTTAAAAATCGTGTCAATCAAAATATATTACCTATCTGTACAGCCATTGATATGACTTGTGAGATAAAAAAGGGCAATTTTATTTTAAGTGAACGTTTAAAAACAGAGATAGAATCTGCTATGAGTCGACATGAGCAAATAATTTTGCTACTTAATCGGCGTGGGTTTGCAACAACAATTACTTGTAGTAATTGTGGATTTACTTACAAATGCCCTAACTGTGATATTACTTTGACGTATCACAAAACCAATCATAATTTAAGATGTCATTACTGTGGTTTTACTACTTTCAAAAAAGAGCAATGTCCCAAATGTAAAGAAGATTTAAATTTTTATGGACTTGGTACAGAAAAATTAGAGCAAATTGTAAAAGAGTCTTTTCCAGATATTAAAGTATTACGTATGGATGCGGATACTACAAGAAAAAAAAATAGCTATGAAGCCATTACTTCCAAATTTAAAAGTGGAGAATATGATCTTTTACTTGGAACGCAAATGATTAGTAAAGGACTTGATTTTCCACGTGTTAGTTTAGTGGGAATAATAAACGCTGATGAGAGTTTAAATATACCTGATTTTCGAAGTGGAGAAAAAACCTTTAGTCTTTTGTATCAAGCTGCAGGAAGAGCTGGAAGAAAAGATACTTTAGGAAACGTTATCTTGCAGACGTACAATCCAAACAATCCAATTTTAAAATGTGTTGAAGAACAAAGTTATGAAAAATTTTACATTTATGAAATGAACATTCGAAAAAAATTGAAATATCCACCATATTATTTTTTAATAAGTTTAAAAGTAACCAGTAAAGATTATGACGAGTGTAGTAAAGAAGCTATAAAAGTAGCGGATTATTTAAGGAAAAAATTAGCAGACACCTCAATTGTTTTAGGACCTACTACTGCCAATGTTTTTAAAATGAACAATGTTTATCGTTTTAATATTATAATTAAATATCGATTTGATAATCAATTAAGGATGGTTTTAAAAGAATTAGATAAAATGTTTATATTAAATAAGAAAGTAAATTTAGAAATAGATATAAATCCTACAAAAATATAAATGAGTCTGATTTTTCTAAGAAAGGAAAGTTTATGAAAAATTTAAAAGTTATTTTTATGGGAACCCCTGATTTTGCAGTTCCTGTTTTACAAAAATTAATTGAATACACAAATGTGGTTTTGGTTGTAACACAACCAGATAAATTTGTAGGTAGAAAGCAAATTTTAACTTCTACTCCTGTAAAAGAAGAAGCAATTAAGCATAATATTCCTGTATTTCAACCTGAAAAAATAAAAAACGAATATGAAATGATTTTAAACACTCCAACAGACATTATTATTACTTGTGCCTATGGGCAAATCATTCCAAAAGAAATTCTTAGTTACCCATATCTAGGATGTGTAAATGTTCACGCTTCGTTACTTCCAAAATATCGAGGGGGAGCGCCTATTCATCGTTGTTTATTAAATGGGGATGAAAAAACTGGAATTACGATTATGTATATGGCAGAAAAAATGGATAATGGAGATATCATCTCACAAAGTGAATATAGCATTAAAAATACTGACAATGTGGGAACTTTACATAAAGAATTATCCATTTTAGGGGCGAATCTTTTATTAGAAACTTTACCAAGTATAGTAAATGGAACTAACTCTCGTATTGTACAAGATGAGTCCAAAGTAACGTATGCTTACAATATAAATAGAAACGAAGAGAAACTTGATTTTACTAAAACAGGAAAAGAAATTTTAAATCATATTCGTGGTTTAAATCCATGGCCACTTGCTTATTTTATTTTTGATAACATGGAATACAAAATCATAGAAGCTTATTTCAAAAAGCAAGATGTAAAAAAAGAAGCTGGAATTATTGTAGAAGTTACAAAAAATACCCTGGGAATTTCTTGTTTTGATGGTATTATTTATTTAGAAAAAATAAAACCATTTGGTAAAAAAGAAATGAATATAAAAGACTTTTTAAATGGAATCCATAAAGAAAATTTTATTGAAAAAAAAGTAGGTTAAGTATGAATAAAGAATTGATAAAAAAATACTGGAAAGATCCAAAAGGGCATTCTTTAATGCTGTTGCTTTTATGGCTTGTTTTTTTAACTTTTTTAATTGGAATTGTTTCTATTGCTAATTACTTCTCACCTAAGAGAGAAATAATGAGCCAAGAAAAAACATCTATGAGTTATGAAGATATATGGCAAAATTTTTTAAAAAAAGATTTTTCATATACTTATACAATATCAATAAATGAAGAACTTATAAAATTTGAAGGAAAAGTTGTAGAAAATACTAATTTTGGATACAGAGAACGAAAAGATGGTATTGTAAAATATAGTATAGAAGACGATAAAACTTATGAAATTTTATTAGAAGAAAAAAATGAAGTTTTTAATTTGTTTGAAAATGTTAATGCTTATTTGTTAGATTTAAATTATATCTATGAGTTTGTTTCAAAAATTCCTATAGAAAATACAGACATTGTAGATGGTCAAGGCAAATTACTTTATAAATATTATGGTGAGTTAGAAAATGATAAAATAAAAATAACAGTAGTTGTGAGCAATACAAACATTACCAATATTCTAATAGAAAAATTAGACGATAAATATGTTTTAAGTTTCTATTAATAAAAACAAGAGGAAAAACAAATGAATGTACAATTAAAAGAAATCTTATTAGAAAAAGCAATCCATGGAGAATTGATTCCAAACGATAAAAGTTTAAAACCAATAGATGTAGAAAGTGTTCTTGAAGATGTACCCTATAAAATACCAGAGAATTGGAAATGGGTTTTATTAAAAAATGTTGGAGAATGGAAATCAGGAAGTACTCCATCTAAAGAAAACCAATCGTATTATGAAAATGGATCAATTCCTTGGGCTTTGACAGGAGATTTAAATGATGGTCATTTAACAAGTGTCAAACACTTTATAACTGAAAAAGCAGTAAAAGAATGCAACATGAAAATCAATAAAGAGAACTCTGTAATGATAGCAATGTATGGAGCTACAATAGGAAAAGTAGCTATAAATGATTTACCAATAACAACCAATCAAGCGTGTTGTGTATGTGAATGTCATCCAGAAATAATAAATTATGAGTATTTAAGATATACATTAATATCTCAAAGAAAAAAGTTCATAGAGAAAGCAGAAGGATCAGGACAATTAAATATTAACAAACGAAAAATTATTGAGTATATTATTCCTCTACCTCCCATAGAAGAACAAAAAAGAATAGTAGA
>CANPIH010000020.1 GCA_947574085.1 uncultured Mycoplasmatota bacterium
TTAATTACGTAATTGATTTTTAATATTTACATTTATAACACGATTTACCTTACAATTCAAGCTTTTTCGTTCGTCAATATTATACATAAAAAAACACAAGTTGAACTTATGTCTACTCATTCGACCTATGCCATCATTTTTTCCCATCAAGTATAACTTGCCTTCCTCTAATCATATAACTCCAATCCCCATAAAAAAAGCAGCTACTTCATTCCAAGTAACCGCTTCTTTATATGTCTACACATATCCTATTCAACTATTTTCAAAAGTTCCTCTTTAAGTTCAGCCAATCTCTTATCAGCTTCCTCCATTGTCTTAGCCTTAACACCCATATAGAACTTAACCTTAGGCTCTGTACCAGAAGGTCTAGCACAACACCACTCATTATTAGCAAGTTCATAATATAAAACATTTGACTTAGGAAGCTTAATCTCTTCCTCTTTACCAGTATTCATATCTTTTCTAACACTTGTAGAATAATCTGATATTGCTTCAACTTTATAACTTCCAAAAGAAACAACTGGATTATTACGTAAGTTTTCCATCAATTCCTTAATCTTCTCAGCACCATCAGCACCCTTCATAGTAATTGAAACTTGAGATTCCTTATAATATCCATATTTCTCATAAATATTAATCATTTGATCCCATAAAGTTAAACCTTGTTTTTTATAATATGCTGCCGCTTCTGCAAGCATCATAACAGCAACAATACCATCTTTATCTCTAGCATGAGTACCAACTAAGCAACCATAGCTCTCTTCAAAACCAAATACATATTCATGTTCTTTAGTCTCCTCAAAGTCTCTCATTTGCTCTCCAATATATTTAAATCCAGTCAATGTCTTAATCAAATGCATTTTATAACTCTCAGCAATAGCATCAGTCAAGTTTGAAGAAACAATAGTAGTAATTACAGCACCATTTTCAGGTAATGTACCATTCTCTTTTCTTTGAGATAAAATATATTCAAGAACTAATAAAGCAGTCATATTTCCTGTATAGAAAATATATTCACCAGTCTTAGTATCTTTTACATGAATACCCAATCTATCAGAATCAGGGTCAGTAGCCAAAATAATATCTGCATCAACTTTCTTAGCAAGCTTCATAGCCAAATCATAAGCTTTAGGCTCTTCTGGATTTGGATAATCAACTGTTGGGAAATTACCATCAGGAAGTTCTTGCTCAGGAACTACATAAACAGCCGTAAATCCTAATTCCTTTAGAACTCTTTGAACTGGCTTATTTCCGGCACCATGTAAAGGTGTATAAACTATCTTAATCTTATCACCCATCTCATGAGTAACTTCTGGATGAATAGACAAATTCTTCAATTTTCTAATATAATTATCATCAATTGCCTTACCAACAACATGATATAATCTCTTAGCCCCAGCCTCTTCCTTAGACATTGTCTTAACCATTGAATAATCAGTAATTTTCTTTACTTCCTCAATAATCTCCTTATCTCTAGGAGCAACTATTTGAGCACCATCATCCCAATAAACTTTATATCCATTATATTGTGGTGGATTATGGCTAGCTGTAATCATAATACCAGCTGTAGCCTCTAATTCTCTAACAGCAAATGATAACTCTGGAACAGGACGTAGCTCATCAAAAATATATGTCTTAATTCCATTAGCATTTAAACATAATGCTGTATATTCGCTAAATTCCTTTGACATTCTTCTTGAATCATAAGAAATAACTACACCTTTTTTCTCTGTTCCTTGTTTTAAAATATAGTTGGCCAAACCTTGAGTAGCCTTACAAACAGTATATTTATTCATTCTATTTGTACCAGCACCTATAATACCTCTAAGTCCAGCAGTACCGAAATCTAAAGATTTATAAAATCTATCCTTGATTTCTTCATCATCACCCTTAATATTTAGCAACTCTTGTTTAGTTTCATCATCAATATCGGAATCTTCACACCAACTCTCATATTGGCTCATATATGCCTGTTTATTCCAATAGTCTGTATATAATTTTCTTGCTGTCTCTGGGCTATCAGCACCCTCTGCATTCTTAATAGGAGCAAATTCTTCTTCTCTCTTTACTCTTAAAACAACAACATCATCAAGCATCTCATATGAATCAAAAATAAATAATTCAAATTTATATGCATTAGGATCAGTTGGCTCAATTAATTTACCATTTTCATCAATATATTTAGCTTTCTTAAAAGCTGTATGATAAGGTAATCTCAAATCACTAACTTTTTCTAATCCCTTTATATTATACAAGTGGAAAATCGCATTAGCATCACCATAAACAAGTGAACCATACTTATCTCTCATTTGAGCCATCTCATCTGAAATCTCAGTATATTCAATAACTCCAACTTTCTTATTCTTTCTACAGAAAACTCCAACCTTTTCCTTAGGATCAGTTTTCTCAATTGTCTTAACAGAACCCAAAACCTTATGTTCAATTGACATTCCTATCAACAATGGGTCAACTGATTTAACTAAAACATTATCAACACCACTTACGAAAACCCATTCAATACCATCATTTTTCATTTGGCTAATAATTTTACCTTTTCCCATAGCCTTTAAAGTTCCACCATGTCCATCAGCAGCCTGTTTAACTTTTAAAGACTCATCAAGTAAAATCTTACCATCAACACCAATCATAGGTAATTCGCCTTGTATAAAGAATTTTACTGAATCCTTTGGATATCCAAAATATTTGTTTCTTTCAAAAAAGTCTACAGTCGCACCATTATTTTCTCTACTTGTCATTATGTACCAAGGAATAACAACTCCATATTTATCTCTTGCTCTTTTCAATGTTTCACATAATAATTCAAATAAAGATTTATGTGATGGAAGTCCCATATCAAAAGTTCCCTTTGGTCCTTTATGTCCAAGTCTAGTACCTTGACCACCAGCCATTGTAACAACAGCAAATTTATTAGATCTAATAGCCTCAATACCTTTTTCTTCATAAAGTTTAACCTCTGAATCAGTAAGTTTAGACTTATCAACATAATCAATAGGTTCAACAGTTACATCCTTTAAATCTAAAGGCTTACATGCATCCTCATATAACTTTTTCATCAAGTCAAAATCTATTGATAAAATTTGATCTAATAATTCCTCTTGGTCTTTTTTAGTTAATTTATCGTAAAATTTAAGTAGATGTTCTTGTCCATAAGCTGAGACTAATTTTTTAGCCTGTTCATATTTTTCATTCATTTTTTAAAATAGACTCCTTCCTTTATTACAAATATTACAAATCAAATCCATTACATCTTATACTATTACTACTATTTAGTCAATATGCTACTTTTCATCATATTCGGATGAAACATTTCAGAAATATCTTTCTCTCCTAATGTATTCAATATTTTATAATGGTTCTCCAATATTTCTCTAGAATTCTCCTCAAAAACACCTAGCTCAAAACAATTTATAACTTTCTTATTATCATCATTTAAAATCCTATTAACATCCTTTATAAAATCATAACTTCCATTAACCAAAACCACACTATCCTTAATACTCTCAATCTCCTCAAAAGATAATCTAGTTTTATTCCAATTAATCGCCTTCAACCCTTTTTTCTTTTTCCTTGGTAAATTTACTTTATTAACAAGTGTTCCAACTTCTTCTCTCAAATCATTTTCCAATATTGTAACAATTTTGTTTCCTTTTTCTAGTTCTTTTTCAATATATGGTATTAGCATAACAATTAAATGCATTTGGTTAACATATAAAGTGCAAATTTTATCATGTTTTTTATTCTCTACCATTTATAAATCCCTCCTAGATAATTCTTGGTAAATTTTACCATCCGTAAGTTTTAAAGTCAACAAAAATCGTCTCCCTATTTTCGACACACAAATGTAATGTAAATTTAACACGTATGAAATTTTTTGAATCTGTCAATACTTGTATCAATTCATAGGAGGTTTTAAAATGACTAAAAAAAATTTTTTAATAATAATTTTACTTTTTTTAATATATTTCATTTTTTATTCTTTTTCATATTCATATTCTGTATCACAAGAATTACAAGAAAATCTATTTAGGCTACATATAATAGCAAATAGTGATTCTGAAGAAGACCAAAATTTAAAACTATATGTACGAGATAAGGTAATAGAATATCTTCATAAGTTCACATTTTCATCAAAAGAAGATTTAATTTCATATTTAAATAGCAATATTTCTAGTCTAGAAAATGTTGTTCAAAAAGCAATACAAGAAAAAGGATACTCATACCCATTTTCAATCGAAATATCAAATTCATACTTTCCCAAAAAAGACTACAATAATATCCACCTTCCATCAGGAAATTATGACGGCTTAAAAATAAAAATTGGTGACTCTCAGCGGTAAAAATTGGTGGTGTGTACTATTTCCTCCAATGTGCCTAATCGACTCTAGTACATGTGAATTACCAGATGAATCAACTCTTATATTAGAAAACTCTGTCACTAACGAAACTCTATCAATCATTTCTGAAAACACAAAGCCTTGTACTTTTAAATTCAAAATAGTAGACATTATAAATAATTTATGTTATATTTTGACTGAATGAAATCAATTTAAGATACAATTTTGGGGGAATTAGTTTGGAAAAATTAGTTATAACTGGACCTACACCTTTACGTGGTAATGTAAAAATTAGTGGTGCAAAAAACGCAGCAGTAGCCATAATCCCTGCTACATTATTAGTAAATGGTATATGTACAATAGAAAATCTACCTAATATAAGTGATGTAAAGTCATATTGTGAAATCTTAGAAAGTTTAGGTGTAAAAATTACTTGGATAAATAGACACACAATTCAAGTTGACTCAAGAAATATAAATTCTTCTACTGCTTCATTAGAATTAACAAGAAAATTCAGAGCATCTTATTATTTATTAGGAGCTCTACTTGGACGTTCAGGACATGCAGAAGTTGGTCTCCCAGGAGGATGTAATCTTGGCCCAAGACCAATCGACCAACATATAAAAGGATTTGAGGCATTAGGCGCAACTGTCACTGTTGCAAATGGAACAATAAAAGCAGAATGTGAAAAATTAAAAGCCAACTCTATATATATGGATATAGTTTCAGTTGGTGCAACAATGAATGTAATGCTAGCCGCTGTTCTTGCAGAAGGAACTACCACTATAGACAATGCCGCAAAAGAACCTCATATTGTTGACTTAGCAAATTTCTTAAATACAATGGGTGCAGACATTAGAGGAGCTGGTACAGACGTTATAAAAATAAATGGCGTTAAAGAATTAGAAGGAAATGCAACATATTCAATTGTTCCTGATCAAATTGAAGCAGGTACATTTATGTTAGCAGCAATCGCATCAAAAGGCGATATAACCATTCATAACTGTATTACAAAACATTTAGAACCAGTAATTGCAAAAATTCTTGAAATGGGCGGAAATGTCGACGCAAACGGTGACCATGTACGTGTTTGGTGGTCAAAAAGAACATCTAAAGCAACTGTAAAAACCTTGCCATATCCAGGATTCCCAACAGACCTCCAATCACAAATTGGAGTATGTTTGGCAATGTCTTCTGGAACAAGTATAATAAATGAAAGCATTTGGGATTCACGCTTCCAATATACTGAAGAATTAAATAAAATGGGAGCTAAGATAACCACTTCTGGAAAAACAGCCGTATTTGAAGGAGTTGAATACTTATATGGTGCACCTGTTAACGCAACTGACTTAAGAGCTGGAGCAGCTTTAATAATAGCAGGAGCAAGTGCAAACGGAACAACTGAAGTATTTAACTTACATCATATTGACAGAGGCTATGAAAACATAGAAGAAAAATTCAGAAAACTTGGCGCAAAAATAGAACGTCAAAAAATAGAAGATTAATATAAATCAATCGGAGAAAAAAATGTTTACTTTTTGTAGTTTATACAGTGGTAGTACTGGAAATTGCCTATTAGTCCAAACAGATGAAACAAAAATATTAATAGATGCAGGAGTTAGTCAAAAAAAGATATCTGACGCTCTTGCGTCTTTTAATGTTGATTTTTCTGATATAAATGCAATTTTAGTAACACATGAGCATGCAGACCATGTATTAAATTTAGGTAGTATTTCAAAAAAGTACAACATCCCAGTTTATTGTAATGAAAAAACTTTAAATGCTATGCCAGCCCAAAAAGAAAAAATCGCAGATGAAAACAAGAAAATATTTACATCTAATAATTCATTTAAAATAAATAATCTAGAAATTTTCCCTTTTTCAACTCCTCACGATGCTGCTGACCCATGTGGATTCAATATTCATTACGATAATAAAAAAATAAGTATTGCAACAGATATAGGACACATGGACAATAAACTTATTTCAAATTTAAAAGATTCAAGCTTTATATTATTAGAATCAAATTATGACCCAGACATTTTAAAATACAGTAGATACCCTTTTCAATTAAAGCAACGTATACTTAGTCCTATAGGCCATTTATCAAATGAAACCGCTGGAAAAACCATTTCTGAACTATATATAAATGGAACATTAAAACAAGCTCTATTAGGTCATTTAAGTAAAGAAAATAATTTTCCTGAGCTTGCTCTAAAAACCGTATATGACGAACTTGGAACAAAAAACATCACCGAAGAAAACATATCAATTAAAATAGCTAATAGAAATTGTCCAAGTAAATTAATCAAAATCTAATTCATTATATTACATATAATTGTAGATAAAAATATTCCAAGGAAGTTTCCTATAATAGCCAAAACTATCAGCTTTTTAGGAACTTTCTTTTTAATTACTCCTGTGTAAATAGCTATAGTATAAATCGTTGTTTCAGTAGCCCCAAGTATTGTAGAAGCAATAAGTCCAATCAAAGAATCAACTCCATATGTCTTCATTAAATCAGTTGCAATTACTAAACTCGAACTACCTGAAATGGGCTCCAAAAAAACTAAACTTGTAAGTTCCTTTGGAATAAAAAATAATTCTAACACTCCTCCAAAAATATCAGATAAAAAGTTAATTAAACCACACGCTCTAAACATATTTACTGCTAACAATAACGCAAGCAATGTAGGAAATAAATTTATAACTGTCTTCAATCCCTCATTAACTCCCTCTGAAAAAATATCAAATGCTTTTTTTCTTTCTAATAAACACATTGACAATATAGAAAAAATTAAAAAAGGGATAATTAAACTCTCAAATATACTCATCCTTATTTTCCTTCTTAAACAATTTCGAACCAATAAACATTATCAATAAAAAAACAATTATACTCGTAATCCAAACAGGCAAAATAATTACACCTGGATTAACAGAACCTAAAGAAGCTCTCACACTAATAATAGTTGTAGGAATAATTTGGATAGACAAAGTATTAAGCAAAATAAACATACTCATCCCATAAGATAAATGCTTTTTTGAATTAGACTCATCCATTTTTTTCATAGCTTCTATACCAACTGGAGTCGCAGCATTCCCTATACCAAGCATATCAGAAACTATATTAAGTGAAATGAACTTTTTCGCTTCTTCACTTTCTTCTCCAAAAAATTTTTCAATAAATGGTCTCAACATTTTCTCTATTTTCTTAAGAATCTTTGTATTTTCTAAAACTTTTATCATACCACTCCAAAAACACATTATTCCTAAAAGACTAATTACCATACTAATTGTATCTTCAAAGCTAACAAAAATTGCATTATTTACCTCAGCAATTCTCCCACTAAAAATCCCAAAAATCACTGAAATAATAATCATTATAGGCCAAATCTTATTTAACATTTTCAACGTCTCCCTCATAAAAATTATTCAAAATAAATAAATTTATGCTGAAAATCTTGTCTTTTTCCAATTATTGTGTTATTATTGGTACAGAGTTTGGGGCAAATGTCCGTATAAAGATTTCGTTTTGGAGGTGAAAAAAAGGATGAAAATATCAACTGGAATAATAAGAAGAGTAGATGAATTAGGAAGAATCGTTATACCAAAAGAAATGAGAAAAGCTTTAGATATCGACCAAAAAGATCCAATCGAAATTTCAGTAGAAGGTTCAAATATTATTCTACACAAATATGAAAACAGATGCGTATTTTGTGGAGCAATTAAACCATCTTTAAGATATAATGGTAAATTAATGTGCTCAAAATGTTTAAAAGAAATAAATAAAATAAATGATGAAAAGTAAAAATTTCCCGATTCCTCGGGAAATTTTTTTAGTCTAAAAACTCTTTATATATTTCATTCTTATTAACTCCTCTATCCTTTGCAATCTTCTTTATTATATCTTTTTTATCAAACCCTTGACTTTCATACAACTTATAATGCTCTTCTAAACTCAAATTATTTCTATTTTCTTTATCAATCTCCGCCTTAGACTTATCCGCACCATGCACAATTATAACCATCTCTCCACGTTCTTCAATCTCTCCCAAAATTTCAGAAATAGTGCCTCTAACAAACTGTTCATGTATCTTAGTAAGCTCTCTTGCAATAGATATTTGCCTATCTCCCAAAATCTCTTTCATACATTCAAGAGTATCCATTATTTTATGAGGAGCTTCATAAAATATCAATGTCCTTGTTTCATTCTTTATCTCTTCAAGCTTGTCCTTCTTTTCACTCTTTTTCGCAGACAAAAAGCCAACAAAAACAAACTCCTTAGTATCAAACCCAGAACAAATCAAAGAGTTTATAGCAGCACACGCACCAGGAATTGGTACAATATCAATTCCCTCTTTTATTGCTTCTCTAATAACTTCCTCCCCAGGATCAGAAATTCCAGGCGTTCCCGCATCAGAAACAACAGCAACATTATTTCCTTCCATAAGTTTATTAATAATCACTTTAGACTTAACCTTTTCAGTCTCTTTATAATAACTTATCATCGGCTTAGAAATATTTAAATAATTAAGCAACTTCAAAGTATGACGTGTATCCTCTGCCGCAATCAAATCCACTTCCTTTAAAATATTCACAGCCCTATACGTTATATCCTCAAGATTCCCAATAGGTGTTGCAACAATAAACAATTTTCCCGCCATATCAACAAAAATTCTCCTTTTTACCCTCTATTTTTACCATATATTTGATAAATCTCATCAGTATATTTACCATTTTCATCATAAACAACTAACGGATTTAAGACTTTTATACATGGTTTTCCACATTTTACACATCTCACTAACACCAAATTAGCTTCTTCCGTAGCATGTGGATAAACTAATCTAATTTCCTTTGGTTCAAGCTTGTTATCTCTCATAACACTACAAATATCAACCAATCTCTCTGGTCTATGAACCATATAAAAACTTCCATTATCCTTCAAACACTTCGAAACTTCTCTAGCCAAATCTTCCAAAGTACATTTAACCTCATGTCTCGAAATTAATTTTTTATCTTCCTGATTAACCAATCCTGTATTTACTTTTTTATATGGTGGATTAGAAACAATTATATCAAACTTCTTATTCCAATTTTTCTTAGAAAGTCCTACTATATCTTCATTTACAATCTCTATTTTGTCATTTTGGTTATTCATTTTCACGCTTCTTTGAGCCATTTCTGCCATTTCACCTTGAATCTCAAATCCATATATCTTATCTATATTATCATTTTTCGCTGCTAGCAATATACTAATTATCCCTGTACCTGTTCCAAAATCAGCTACAATAGCACACTTTTTATTAACCCTCACAAAACTTGATAAGATCACACTATCCATACCAAAGCAAAATCCATCATTCTTCTGTATAATTTTTAACCCATTATACTCTAAGTCATCTATTCTTTCATTTTCTTTTAATTTAATCTCCATGTAATCAATCACCTATATTTTATTTTTGCATATTATATAACAAAATCAAAAAACATGCAAAAGGTGATAAATATGGATAAAAACAAAAAATGTAAAAATAAATATATTAATAACATGCTATGCTCCTTATACGAAGCAGAAAATTTTTTATGTAATTACAGCAAATTCTCTGACATAGTTACACTAATTAAAATAGCCAATAAACAAAAAAGGCGCAAACACTAAGATTCGCGCAACTTCGTAAATGGTTTCTCAAAACCTTCCTTAACCTCTCCATCAATTAAGAAAGTAACAGAAGAAACCTCTTTTAATTCTAAAAAGGTATTAACTACTGAATAAATCATATTCTTTTCTTCTTCAGAGCCTGCCTCACATTTATTAGTAAATTCCTTACTAACATCAATTATCAAATTTTCATTCTCCAATTTAATAGAATTTACCTTTGTTCCCTCTGGAATGCTCTTTCCCACACTTTCATTTTGTGACCCATCAGTCAATAAATTCATAATTTTTTCATACGGATTATCTATAATCTCTTTAACATCAATTTGTCTAACTTCTGGAACTAACTTACCCGCAGTTGAATCAACAAAATATAATGTTAATAAAGTAGTTCTGTTTTGAGCATTGCTTATCTCTTCTTGCGGAGTATAATCACTCACTTCAGTTTCAACCTCAACATTTTTCGTATTTTTGAAAACAGCATAAACAATAACTACAATAAAAATTAGGATTACAAAACAATACACCATCTTTTTCATACAAAAACCTCCTTTGAAACATTGTATTTTCAAATTCGAAAAATATGCAATATATCTGGTTTTTCTAGGATTTTGGTAAGATTTATACATTGACAAAACTGTACTTTCGTTATAATATAACAGTGAATTATTTTGAGAGGAGACACTTAAATGAGACAATTATTACATGTAGGATTAGATGTTGGTTCTACAACAGTAAAAATAGTAGTAATGAACGAAAAATTAGAAACTATATATACAAATTATACAAGACACTTTTCAGACACAAAAAATACAATATGTAATGTATTAGAAAAATTATCAGTCGACTTCCCAGATTCAGACTTCACTATGGCCTTAACAGGTTCTGGAGCAATGTCAGCAGCAAAATTCCTTAGAATAGACTTTATTCAAGAAGTTATCTCTTGTAAAAGAGCTGTTGAAAAATATCTACCAGAAACTGATGTAGTAATAGAACTTGGCGGTGAAGACGCCAAAATAATATACTTTGATAAATTTATAGAACAACGTATGAACGGAACATGTGCTGGTGGAACAGGTGCATTTTTAGATCAAATGGCATCATTATTAAACACAGACACAGCAGGTCTAAACGAACTTTCTAAAGGACACAAAGTAATATACCCAATTGCCTCAAGATGTGGCGTTTTCGCTAAAACAGACATCCAACCACTATTAAATGAAGGTTCAAGAAAAGAAGATATCGCAGCATCTATCTTTCAGGCCGTTGTAAATCAAACAATAAGTGGACTAGCATGTGGTAGACCAATCAGAGGAAAAGTCGCTTTCCTAGGAGGCCCTCTAAGTTATTTGCCAGAACTTAGAAACCGTTTTATAGAAACACTTGAATTAAAAGACGATGAAATTCTAATACCAGATGAAGCTCATCTATTAGTTGCAAAAGGAGCCGCTCTTGACTCAATAAACTCTGATACATTCACAAATGAACAATTAAATAAAAAAATAGAATTTTTAAAAATATCTAAAGATACTACGACAAAGCCTATTGAGCCATTATTCAAAAATGAAGTTGAATACAAAGAATTTAAGGAAAGACATGATAAAGCAAAAGTAGAAACTTTAGACTTAGATACATATAAAGGAGACTGTTTTGTTGGTATTGACGCAGGCTCTACAACAACAAAATTAGTATTAATAGATAATAATAACAATCTATTATACTCTGATTATGGAAGCAACGAAGGTAACCCATTAAAAAGTGTTATCAAAATGATTAAAAAACTATATGAAACGTTACCTAACGAAGCAGTCATACGCTTTGCAGGTGTTACAGGATATGGTGAAAAATTAATCCAAACAGCATTAAATGTTGATTTAAATGAAATCGAAACAATTGCCCACTATACAGCAGCCAAAAAATTCACACCAGACGTTACAAGTATTATTGATATTGGTGGTCAAGATATGAAATACATAAAAATGAAAGGTGACGTTATTGATAACATCATGCTAAATGAAGCTTGTTCATCAGGTTGTGGCTCATTTATTGAAACATTCGCAAAAAGCTTAGATTTATCAATTCAAGACTTCGTAAAAGCAGCCATTAAATCAAAAGGTCCTGTAGACCTAGGTTCTCGTTGTACTGTATTCATGAACTCAAAAATAAAACAAGCACAAAAAGAAGGATATAGTGTAGGAGATATTTCAGCAGGTCTATCATATTCTGTAGTAAAAAATGCAATTCAAAAAGTTATGAAAGTCCGTGATATGAGTACTCTTGGAAATCATATAGTTGTTCAAGGAGGAACATTCTATAATGACGCTGTCTTACGTAGTTTTGAAAAAATAGTTGGAAAAAATGTAATAAGACCAAACATCTCTGGACTAATGGGGGCATATGGTGTTGCATTGCTTTCAAAGGAACAATACGAAGCTAATATGGACATGGAGTATACATCTACTCTACTAAAATCTGATGAAATAGACAAATTAGAAATCAAAACTACACAAGTACGTTGTGGAAAATGTGAAAATAATTGTCTTTTAACTGTAAACAAATTTGGAAATGATAAAGCATTTATATCAGGAAACCGTTGTGAAAAAGGAAATGGTGGAATTACTGAAAAAAAAGATTTACCAAACATGTACAAATACAAATATGAAAGGCTTTTCAGATATACTCCACTTCCAGAAAACCAAGCACCTCGTGGAACAATTGGGATACCTAGAGTTCTAAACATGTATGAAGATTATCCTTTCTGGTTTACTTTCTTAACAAACCTTGGATTCCGAGTAGTTTTGTCAGAAAAAAGTACAAGAAAAACATATGAAAAAGGAATGGAATCAATGCCATCTGAATCTGTTTGCTACCCAGCAAAGCTTTCACATGGACATATCATGAGCCTAATCGAACAAGGTATAAAAACAATCTTCTACCCATGTATACCATACTCTAGAAAAGAATATCACAAGGCAGATAACAAATATAACTGTCCAATTGTCATCTCATATCCAGAAGTATTAAAAAACAATGTAGAAGAATTAAAATCAGATGCTATCAAATTTATAAACACATTCTTACCATTTGATAGCAAACACTTAGCAGAAGTAATCTTAGAAAGAGAAGAATTCAAAGAATACAACTTCACTAAAAAAGAATTATTAAGTGCCGCTCAAAAAGCCGAAGAAGAATATCAAAACTATAAAAATGATATAGATAAAAAAGGCACAGAAATCATGGAATATATGGAAGAACATGACCTTAGAGGAATTATTCTAGCAGGTAGACCATACCATGTAGATCCTGAAATAAACCACGGAATTGATACATTAATCACAAGTTTAGGATTATGTGTATTATCTGAAGACAGCGTAAATAGAAAAGTTGAAGTAAAAAGACCAATCAGAGTAGTTGACCAATGGGTATTCCACGCAAGATTATATGCAGCAGCAGAATATGCTGGACAACATGACAACTTAGAATTAATACAATTAAATTCATTCGGTTGCGGTGTTGACGCAGTTACAACAGACCAAGTTGAAGAAATTCTAAAAAGTTATGAAAACATGTATACGCTAATAAAAATAGATGAAGTAAATAACCTTGGTGCAGTAAGAATACGTATTCGTTCACTATTAGCAAGTATGAACAAAAAAATCAAAGAAAATAAACAAGAAGAATTACATTGTACTTTAGGAAACTATGAACAAAACAAAATACCATTCACAAAAGAAATGAAAAAAGACTACACAATACTAATCCCACAAATGGCTCCAATCCACTTTGAATTAATAGAAACTGGCGTACGAGCTTGTGGATACAACGTCAAATTACTTAGAGAATGTACACCACATACAGTTGAAACAGGTTTAAAATACGTAAATAATGACGCATGTTATCCATCTATACTAACAACAGGACAAATGATAGAAGCATTAGAATCAGGCGAATATGACCCAAATAAAACGGCTCTAATAATGTCACAAACAGGTGGAGGTTGTAGAGCAACAAACTATATTGGTTTCATCAGAAAAGCCCTTCGTGACGCAGGTTTCGAACAAGTTCCAGTTATATCATTCAACGTAGTTGGAATGGAAAAAAATCCAGGTTTTAAAATAACAATTGGCTTAGCTGAAAAACTACTAAAATCAGTAATTTATGGCGATTTACTACAAAAATTATTAATGAAAAATAGAGCTTACGAAATAAACAAAGGCGAAACAGAAAAACTATACACTGAATGGTTAGAAAAATGCAAACGTTTAGTTGAAAAATCAAATAGTAAACAATTCAAACAAAGTATCTATGATATGGTAAACGACTTTGAAAAAATAGAACTTGATACATCAGTAAAAAAACCTAAAGTAGGCGTTGTTGGAGAAGTATTAATCAAATATCATCCATTTGGAAATAATTTCGTTGCAAACGTACTTGAACAAGAAGGAGCAGAAGTAGTATTACCAGACTTCATGGGATTCATAAAATTCATTGCAACACATAAAATAACATTTAATCAATTATTAAAAATAGACAAAACTAAAGCAGCCATATTTAAAACAGCAATAAAACTAATCGACATATTTGAAAAGGACCTAAAAATAGCCCTTTCTCAATCAAAAAAAGACTACTTACCGCCATGTAACATCTGGCACTTAGAAGATAAAGTAAAAGATATCTTATCAATAGGAAATCAAACAGGTGAAGGTTGGTTCTTAACTGCAGAAATGGTAGAATACATTGAACATGACATATCAAATATCGTTTGTGTACAACCATTTGCCTGCTTACCAAACCACATTGTAGGAAAAGGTGTAATAAAAACAATACGTGAAACATTCCCAAATGCCAATATCACACCTGTAGACTATGATCCAGGCGCAAGTGAAGCAAATCAAACAAACAGACTAAAACTATTAATGACTGTAGCAAAAGACAATCTAAAAATGCAAGAAAAAGAAAAACAAGCCATAGCATCTGAAAATAAAACAGAACAACAAGAAGAAATAAAAAATAAATAATAAAAAATCGTATAATTAATTTATACGATTTTTTATTATTTATTTTTTAATTATTTTTATTTATTTAATAAATTAATTTTTTATATTTTTATTTATTAAATATTACAAAATTCCATAATCTCATTTTGATATTTTTTCATTATTTTTCTTTGTCAAAAATATTTTTTCATAATTATTAGTCTAAATTTAAAATATTATTAATTAATTTTTTTAAATTTAATCTCAAAAATAATCCAAATTAAACAGCAATAAAATAATTAATAATTTTTAAAATTTAATTCCTAAACTTTAAAATTCGACTCTTCAAAATCCATTTAAATCGTTTTTTTGTCATGCAGCTATGTAATTACATTTCTCATATTTTAAACTCGCCATATCGTCTTTTAATTACACAACATGTTTTTACACATTTTATTCCAAGCTAGCAAAAAGCTTCGTTCCCATGCTTTATAAGTCTTTACTTTCTATAAAATTATATTTAAAAAGCAACTCTTCTTACATCAAATCATCATTTTAAATTTTATATTTTTTAATTCTTTATATAAATCATTTTTTATAATTTATTCATTTTAAATTAATTAATTTTTTTATAATTTAATTAATCAATATTTTATTTTTAATTATTTATTTAATTATATATTCAATCACTATTATTTTTTTACTGTCCATCTATATATTTTTATTTTCTAACTATTTTTTATAATATATTTAATTATTTATTATAATTTTCTTATCTAATTTTATTAATTAATTTATTTTTCTATTTATTACATTTTATTTTTATTTTTTATAATTATTTAAATTAATTAATAATTATTATTTTTTATTAATTAATTTTTTATTTTATTTATTTAAATAATTTTTTTATTTACAAATATTCTTAATTTTTACTATATTTATCTATAAAATTTCTTAATTTTTTATTATTTTTATATATTAATATAATTATTAATCATTTTTTCTCATATTTTTTATTATTTATTCAATAATAAAAGTACATTTATTACATATTTTCTATTGTTTAATTATACATAATTTATAATTAAAATACATTCTAATATCTCATTGATCCTAAATATTTTTATCTTTATTAATATCACAAATTACGTTTTTAAATAATAAAATCTTTATTATTTATCCATTTATCTAATACATTTTTCATTTACACATTTTTTTATTTATACTTTTTCCGACACTTAACAATCACTTTAAATCGATTTTTTGTCACTCATTCAATTAATTATACCTCTTGTTTTCCTGACTATTTTTTATAATTAATTAATTATTCGTATTTTTTTAAATAGTATCTCCAGTTTAATTAAATTCTCTAAAATGCTTACTTCCTGTGTTCCATCTATCTCCCATTTTAAAAAGCAAAAATAAAAATTATCTCTATTCCTTATAAATAGAATACTTTTATTCATATATTTTTTAATTTCCAATTTTTAAAGATCAAACTGTTCTTACTATATTTTTATTTACATTCAAAGTTAAATTAATTACTAATCTTATAAAAACACCTTTTTATATCTATCTTTAATCCAATTTTTTAATGCACATTATTTTATAATTATTTATTTTTATCCATATTTTTATATTTGTCCTACAGTCCTTCTTTACTATTTTTATTAATTACAGTTTTATTTTTACTATATATTTTTTAATATTTTATTTTTTTAATTTATTACACTCATTTTATTATTT
>CANPIH010000021.1 GCA_947574085.1 uncultured Mycoplasmatota bacterium
ACCCTGGACCCACTGATTAAGAGTCAGTTGCTCTACCAACTGAGCTAAGGAGACAGAATTAATTATATTTTTAATTATAGCACAAAAACAAAAAAAGTCTATAAAAAATAAGAATCTTTGTGTAATTTATTGCTAACCTTTATAAGAGCATATTCTACTTTATTAATAGCTCCAGTTCGATAGTGATTATGTATCTTTACTTTAAACTTTTTCTCTAAATAACAGATTATTTCTTCATAATATTTAAGTAAATACAATTCAAATTGGTTTGTTTTTTAAAATTTCTAAATCTTTAGAAGATAGATTGTATGCATTTATTTTTCCAGATCCATAAATATCCGATTGTTTAAATGCTATAATAAACCTTTTTTTATTTATAGATAGGATAAAGAAAACTTTTAAAAGAAAGTTGGTTATGTTATAATTTCTTTAAAGAGAGATGATGTATGTTGAAAACAAAATACGAAAGAATGAAATCTTATGAAAAGAAAAAGTTAATAGAACTTTATAAAAAAAACATTACTGGTAAAGAAATGATGAAACGCTTCTTACGTTTAAATTGTATTGGCATTGCTTTACTTTTATACGCTGTTATTTTCTTTCTTAAAGATTTTACTCATTTAAATTGGATGACTTATTGCATTAGTATTCCTATTTTTGGTATAGGTTTATTTTTTATAATTATGGCGTATCATTTGCGAAAAAAAGTTTTAAATAATTTTGCCATTAAAAACAAAGAATAATTATAAGAAAAAAAGGTTTTGCTGAATAGCAAAACCTTTTAAAATCTAATGGCGGAGCAGGAGAGATTTGAACTCTCGCGCCAGTTACCCGACCTATACCCTTAGCAGGGGCACCTCTTCAGCCTCTTGAGTACTGCTCCATAAGACTACATTTCAATTTTATCTTATAATTTTATTATAGTCAAGAAATAATTATTTATGTTTATTTAAATAAAAAATATTTTTTTATTTAGAAAGAAATTCTATCAGATCTCTAGTATATTTTTCTCTACCAGAATTGGATAAATGAATTAAATCAAAAAAATAATAAGAATTATAGCTAATTTCTTTGTTAATATTGTATGATAAATAATATGGAACTTCTTTTTCTTCTAAAATTTTTTGATACATAGCCATTAAATTTTGATAATTTTCATTTTCCATAATTCTCAAGGATTTAGGAGTTTCAATATAACGTAGTTGAATATTGTTTTCTTGACATAATTTGATAATTTCAAAAATTGCCTCTATGTTTCTATCATCAACTTGGCTTTCTTCAATCATAGCAAGACTTTCCATTTTTGTTGAATCAATACCATCTCGTCCAGTTTTAATTCCACCTTTGTAATAAGTTGGATTAATTATTTGATAATAAATAGGCCAAGTTGCTACAAGTTCAGTATTCTTACTTATAAAAATTGAGTAAAAGTCACTGATATTAAATTTAGAATTTAATAAATTATAAAGCTCCAATTTTCCTTTAATATCTACTTCCATAAGAATTTTGCTATCACTTATAGAAGGTTCAGTAGTAAGAGAATAAGCATACATATCTATATACAAATGATTAATTTTTACATTATTTTTTAACAAATACTTTAAACTCCAAAGTTCCAAAATAGGATTATTTCCATTATAAGATAAAATATAGCTATCAGATCCTTTTTCATTTAAAATTTTAGAATCTAATCCTTGTCGAAACATTGAGGAACCAATAAATAAATTATCAATCTTACCTTTCTTTATCAAAGAAGGTAAACCATAATTTGCGTTGTTCAACAGCTTATTTTCAAATTGAGCTTTTAAAACTATAATGAATAAGGTAAAAAATACTGCTATTATAATCGTTATACTTAATTTTTTCATAATCGACCTCCTAATAATTCATATAAATAAATTTATTGGACACAAAAACTCCAAATAATAAAATGGAAACAATATAAAATGAAATCTTAAAACAAAAATTATGTTTAGAATAATCATTTTTATTTTTTACTTCAATTAAAAATGCAATAAAAATGAAAAGAAATAAAATTAATGCCATGGCAATACTTGAGTTATCTTTAGTAAAAGGTAAAACACTAGAAAGAATGGAGTTATAATTAATAGTAAAATTGAATAACATGTGTTTAATATAATGAATACCTTCAAAAAAATCTTCCAATCGAAAGAAAATCCAACCGATTGTTACTTCTATAAAAGTTAATATAGTAAATCCAATGGCTTGTAATTTATTATTTATTTTAGGGCTTTTAAGATTATTTAGAATACCATGATAAAATCCCCAAAAAAGATAACCACTTCCATTACCATGCCAAAATCCACTAATTAAAAAAGTAATCATTGAATTTATCCATTTTCTAATTTTTCCTTTTCGATTTCCTCCTAATGGTATATAAATATAATCTTTGAGCCAACTAGACAAAGAAATATGCCATTTTCCCCAAAATTCCTTGATGCTTCTAGAAAAATAAGGACGATTGAAATTTCGATCAATATCAATTCCTAAAAGATTGGAAAATCCTATAGAAATATTAGAATAACCAGAAAAATCTCCATAAATTTGAATACTATATAAAAAAGCCGCTATACAAAGAGCTAGTCCCGTATAAGATCTGTAATTGTTAAAAACAGTATCTACGTAAACAACAGCACGATTTGCAATTACTAATTTTAAAAATAATCCAGAAAAAATAAGCTGTATACCTTTTAACCATTTTTCTTTTTGAAATCTAAACGTTTGGTGTAATTGATTTACGATATTGTTTGATCTTGATATAGGACCAGATAAAATTTGAGGAAAATAAGTAACATAAATAGCATAATTTAAAAAGGTTTTTTTGAAATCAATTTTTTCTTTAGAAGAATCAATTAAATAACTAATTATTTTAAATGAATAAAAAGACAAACCGATTGGTAAAGCATTTATAAATAATTTGTAAACTAACCAAATAATTATAGTTCCTAAAACTCCAATAGCAGTAAATGCTTTTTTCTTCTTTATTTTTTCACAAGAACAGAAATAAGTAAAAGCAATCAATAAAACTAAAATTGGAAAAGATTTTAAATCCAGACAACAATAAAATGCAAAATTGAAAATTAAAAGAATTATTTTTCTTAAATAGAAAGACTGTATTTTTTTAAACATTTTTTACTTCTCCTTTTATTTTAATTAATTAAATTATACACCAATTATTTCCATAAAAAAAGAAGAAATAGTTTAATCTCCTAAAGTGGTATTTTTAATGTTTTCCATAAATTCATTCATAATAGTGAAATAAGTTTCATTATTTTCTTTTTCTTCTGCTGTAAGAGCTTTCATAGTATTGACGGTAATAATTTTAGCACCATTTTTTTCTAAATTTGAAATAAATTCCGTTTTTTCATCAGTATCTTTCATAAAAATAGTCGTATATGTTTTATTTTCAAAATTATTTTTTATGGAATTAATATTTTTTTCTTCTTCTAAAGAAATAATTTTAAATCCATAATTATTTAAATATTGAAACATATTGGAAGAAACTATAAGTGTTTCTTTATTTTGTTCACTTGCACTTTTAGCAATTGTTCTTAATTCGGCATCCATAATGGACAATCTTTCTGCAAGAGAATTGTAACTTTTTTCTAATTCTTCTTTAGCATACTTACTACTAACAAAGTTTTGCAAATTGTCTTTTATTGTTTTGGCGAGCATTAAATAATAATTAGGGGATAACCAAAGTTCTTCAACACCATTACTGTATTTTAGTCCATAGGCAACATCAATAATATAAAGCTTACGATTGCTATTTATTAAATTCCTTGCCATTTCTTGTTCATGAGATAAACCATTGTAAATAAAAATATCGTTTTTTCCATATTGTTTAATTTGCTTACTCGTTAAATTATAAGTATTTACATTTGTTCCATCTGGATAGACACTTAAAACATGACCATCTTTATAAATTTGTTCTGTAAGAAAATGTATAGGATAAATAGTAGTCAAAATCTTTAAACCATCACTTTTTTTATTATTACATGCTGTAGACGCAAATAAAAGAAATAAACATACCAATATTTTTAATTTTTTCATAAATCCTCCTTTTTGGGAACAGGATCATATCCAAATTCACCTTTTGGATGACACTTTTTCAGTCTTTTCAATCCCAATTTTATTCCTTTTTTCACACCAAATCTATCAATTGCTTCTTTCATATATTCACTACATGTAGGTGTAAATCTGCATAAATTATGTGAAGCAAAAGGGAAAATTTGGTAACAATAAATAAGAAAAATACATATTTTTTTCATACAAATATTTTACTACACATTTTTTAGAAAGTAAAATTTTTTCTTCTTAAAAAAATGTGCTTTTTTAAACTTGCACTGCTTTAGATGAATTAGGATTTTAATGAAAACTAAAACAATTGCAGAATGAGTAACGAAAAAGTAGCAGAGTTAGATAGTACAAAAAACTATTACTAAGGAAGAATTAGCATGTTTTTATTATTGGATTAGAATAATTTAGTAAAAAAGAATAAGTACGATTTTTAAATACACTTAATGAAAAAATTGTCTGTTAAAACTTCTCATTTTTAAGGATTAGGAGTGGCATTTTTTTTTTAGTTTTGATACAATAATCTAAGAAAAACTAAAGAAGGTGACAAAACATGAAAGAAAAACTTAAAGAATTTGATATTAATATTAAAAATGAAAATTTATTAAATACAGCATTGACTCATAGTTCTTTTTCAAATGAACATGATGGTGAAAATTACGAACGCTTGGAATTTTTAGGAGATGCTGTTTTAGAGTTGACTATCAGTGAATATTTGTATTTGAATACTTCTTTTAAAGAAGGAGACATGAGTAAAATACGGGCAAGTTATGTTTGTGAAGAAGCACTTGATCAATACGCAAAAGATATTGAACTTGCAAGTTTTATAAAAGTAGGACATGGACAAGAAAAAGATATTAATGCCACAATTGTTGCAGATGTATTTGAAAGTTTGCTAGCGGTCATTTATTTGGAATGTGGTTTAGAAATTGTAAAAAAATTTATATTGAGTATTGTTATTCCATATATTGAAAAAAATATTCAATTCAAGTTTGATTATAAATCGATGCTTCAAGAAATGGTACAAACGGATAAAAAAAGTTTGGAATATGTTTTAGTTTTAGAAACAGGACCAGCTCACAAAAGAGAATTTACTGTGGAAGTACAAATTGAAGGTATGATTTATGGAAGAGGCATTGCTGGAAGCAAAAAAGAAGCCGAACAAAAAGCAGCGAAAGATGCGTATGAAAAAGCTAGTAAATAGGAGGATAAGTTATGTATTTAAAAAGTATAAAAACCAATGGTTTTAAATCTTTTGCAGATAAAACAAACATACTCCTTGATAATAATATAACTTGCGTAGTTGGACCTAACGGTAGTGGAAAATCCAATATTGTTGATGCTATTCGTTGGGTTTTAGGAGAACAGTCGGTAAAAAGTTTACGTGGTGCCAATGCCATGAGTGATATTATTTTTGCTGGATCAAAATCCAGAAATGGGGCTAATCGTGCGGAAGTTGCACTTACGTTTGATAATACAGATTTTTATTTAAAAAGTGATTTATCTGAAATTGAAGTCAAACGAGTTCTTTATCGTAGCGGAGAAAGTGAATATTTTATCAATGGTGCTAGAGTACGTTTAAAAGATATTACAGATTTGTTTTTAGACACAGGTGCTGGAAATGATTCTTTTAACATTATTAGTCAAGGAAGTATAGAGTCTGTTGTTAATAGCAAACCGCTTGATAGAAGAGTTATTTTTGATGAAGCTGCTGAAGTTTTAAAATACAAAAAAAGAAAAGAAGAAAGCTTGCGAAAATTAGAAAAAACGAAAGAAAACATTGAAAAAGTAAGTTTAATCATTGAAGAATTAGAGGTAAATTTAGAACCTTTAAAAGAGCAAAGTGAAAATGCCAAAAAATATCTAGACTTGAAAGATGAATTAAAAAATATTGAAATTGCTTCAATTACCGAAGAAATTACAGCAATTAATGAAACTTATAAGAATTTTAAAAAGGAAATCGAAACATTAAATGTTCTTTTAATGGAGGAAGAATCTTCAAGCAATGATGATGCCTCTAATTTAGAAACATTGAAATTAAAAGCCCTTCGTCTTGAAGATACAATTAGTCAAGCTAACCAAAAATTAATAGAAGCAACAAGCCGTTTCATAGGTTTACAAAATGAAAAAATAATGTACACAGAACGTAAAAAATTTGCAGGAAATGTTAGTGACGTTGAAAATAATATTGTTCGTTTAAAAGAAGAAATATTAGAACTAGATAAAAGTATTAATTTGCTAGAAAATGAAAATAAACATTTGGAAGAATCTATAAAAAGAGAAGAAGAGAATTTACGCAATACTAATGAAAGTGTTAGTTTTTTGAAAATTAAAAAAAGTAGTTTACAAAACAAATACCAAGTTAGTGTTCGCGAATTGTTTGAACTAAATAGTAAGAAAGAGATTTTAGAGTCGTCTGTCATTAATGATTCCAAAATGCCAGTAGCTGTAAAAAATGTTATAAATAATGTTCGCTTAAAAGGAGTTTATAATACCATTGGTAAATTAATAGAAATACCAGATAATTATGTAAATGCAATAGATATTGCTTTGGGAGCTGGCTCTAGTTTTATCGTTGTAGAAAATGAAAGTGTAGCAAAAGAATGTATTACTTTTTTAAAAGAAAATCAATTGGGCAGAGCTACTTTTTTTCCATTAAATATTATCAAAGAAAAATTTATTTTTGATTCTATTTTGGAAAAAGTAAAGGAAATTGATGGATATATTGGTGTGGCTTCCGACCTTGTAAGGTATGATTCAAAATTTGATAATATTATTAAAAATCAACTAGGTAATGTTTTAGTAGTTAAAAATATAGATGTTTTAAACAAAATAGGAAAAATTTTGGAGTATAAATTTCGTATAGTTAGTTTAGAGGGTGAAATTCTCCATGCTGGTGGATCTTTAACAGGTGGAACTTTTAGAAATGACAATAGTATATTAAAAGATAAAAGAAATTTAGAAATTATCAAAAAAGAAATTTTAAGAAAAGAAGAAGACAATAAAAAATGGAAAATGGAATTGGATGATTTCGAAGAAGAATTGAAAAATTTAAATCAAAAAGAAGAAGTTTTCAACCGAAATATTATTTCTTTAAAAGAAAGCAAACATGAGAAAACGAATTTTTTGGAAGCGAAAAAGCAAAAGCAAAAAGAATTGTCTAAAGAGCTTGAAGGGTCTAATGCGTTAAAAGAAGGACATGTGGATGAGAAACTTTTGGCTTTATTAGATGGATTGAATGAAGCTGAAACAAGCAAAAATATTATAGAATGCAATTTAGAAAAACTTAAAGAAGAGAAAAGTAATTTAAATAGTGAAATACAGGATTTAGATCGAAAATATCGTGAAAAAAATAGTAATTATAATAAATTGCAAAATGAATTGAAAGCCAAGGAAATTAGTTTAGGAAAATTGGATATAAAGTTAGATAATTTATTATTATCCTTAAATGAAAATTATAACTTAACCTATGAGAATGCTAAACTCTCTTATGCTTTGGAAATGGATTATGAAATTGCCAAGGAAAAAGTAATCAATTTAAAAAAAGAAATTGGGAAATTAGGTGAAGTTAATATTTTTTCTATTGAAGAATACGACCGAGTAAATACACGTTATGACTTTTTGAATCATCAAAAAGAAGATCTAGAAAATGCTAGCACTAATTTAATTACTATTATTGAAGAAATGGACGCCATTATGATAGAAAAATTTAGTAAAACTTTTGCCTTGATTAGTGAAGAATTTAAAAAAGTTTTTAAAAAATTATTTAAGGGAGGTAATGGAATGCTTACTCTTACCGATCCAGAAAATATTTTAGAAACAGGAATTGAAATTGTAGCGGAACCTCCAGGAAAAAAATTAAATTCCATTGGACTTTTAAGTGGTGGAGAAAAAACGTTGACGGCTATTTCTTTATTGTTTGCTGTATTAAATGTTAAAACTGTTCCTTTCTGTGTTTTAGACGAAGTAGAAGCTGCATTGGATGAAGCTAATGTAGATGCTTTTGGAAAGTATTTACAAGAATATAAGAAAAACAGTCAGTTTATATTGATTACTCATAAAAAAAGAACTATGGAATACGCAGATACTCTATATGGAATTACCATGCAAGAATCTGGTGTTAGTAAAATTGTCAGTGTAAAACTTGAAAATATTTAGGTAACTAAAAAAATCCTTCCAAAAAAGGATTTTTTTATACAATGAATTATATTTCTCTCATATTATTTATATTTTTATAAGGATTTTTTGGATCAATTTTGTCAATAAAAAGTATACCATTTAAATGGTCTATTTCATGTTGAAAAGCTATAGATAAATCTTCACGAACTCGTATAGAAAATGGATTGCCATTTATATCGTAGGCTTCTATCGTAATTCTTGCAAATCTAGGAACTATTCCTTCAACTTCGCGATTGACACTTAAGCAACCTTCTCCTTCACCAACATAAATTAATTCTTCACTGTTACTGATAATTTTAGGATTAATTAAAATATAATTTTCAAATACACCTTCATCCACTTCATCGACAACAACAAAAATTCTCTTAGGAATACCAATTTGAATATAGGAAAGCCCCATACCTGCACGCAAATTGTATTTTTCACGCCATTCTTCTATCTGACTTATTTTTAAATAGTCTACCATTTTATTTATATTGTCTTTATCTTCTTTGGATAAAGGGAAACTCACTTCTTTACTTACCAAACGTAATTTTTTATCTTTTTCATCTAATATTGTAATGTCTGGTAATTTCATAAAAATCCCTTTCTTTCGACAATTATTTTATCAAAAAAAACAAAAAAAAGGAAGTGAAACTTCCTAGTTGTTATAATTGTTGTTCCAATTCCATCCAGCACCAATAATGATGATTAGAAGGATAAATAGAACAATCCATATAGCTCCACCAATACCGTAACCGCTAGTGTATCCAGCATATCCGGCATTTCCACAACAAGGAGCACTTCCATAACCTGCGTTATAGTAGCCGTTATTTCCGTAATAATACATATATTATACCTCCTTTATGTATCTAATATAGTTTATTTATTTTTTTATATTTTGCTACATAAAAAAACTAAATGTGTCTAGTTTTTATAATTTTATAAAAAATAGTTTTATTTTATGATATGATTTAAAAAGGTGAGAATATGAAAAAGCTATTGACAAAAATTGATGTACCTTTATTCTTGATGATGATTTTGTATTCAATTTTAGGACTTGTTATGATTTTGAGTGCATCTAGTGTTTCTGCGGTGTTAAGGTATAAAGTTTCTTCTTACTCATTCTTTATTCGTCAAATTGTTTTTGTAGTTGTTTCTTTCATTGTAGGAATTACAATCGTTCTACGAGTAAAAACAGATAAATATAAGTTTTTTACCCCTTTTTTAATAGTTGGAATAATTATAGCGTTGATAGGACTTTTTTTTAAAGGAATGATAACAAACCATGCTCAAAGTTGGTACGATTTAGTATTCTTTAATCTACAACCGGCTGAATTTTCAAAATCTATTTTAATTTTATATATGGCTGTTTTTTATAATAAAAGTTTGAAACAAAAGAGCAGAGGACTTTATTATAATTTAATTCCTTTAGCGGTTGCAGGATTTATTTTTGTTCTCGTGGCTATGCAACCTGATTTAGGAGGTGCAGTAATTATTGCTGGAATAGCCATTCTTATTTTTTTAACACTTCCTTTAGATAAAAGAAATCAATTAAAACTTTTTAAAGTTATTGTTCTTGCTTTTGTTCTAGGTGGTATAGCCCTTCTTTACAGTGGCACAAATCTTTTAAATTCGAGACAACTTTCTCGTTTACAATTTCAAAATCCCTGCTCAAGATATACAGAGGATACTGGATATCAAGTTTGTAATGGTTTTATAGCTATTCATAATGGAGGATTATTTGGTACTGGACTTGGAAATTCTACCCAAAAATACCTTTATTTACCTGAAGCTCATACAGATTTTATTTTTCCTATTTTAGTTGAAGAATTGGGTGCTATAGTAGGAATTCTTGTTTTATTTGGATATGTTTATATTCTTTATCGAATTTTAAAAATTGGTAAAGAAACACAAGGAAATGTTCAAAATATGATTTTATGTTATGGTACATTTGTCTTGCTATTATTGCATTTGCTTGTAAATTTAATGGGAGTTTTAGCATTAATTCCTTTAACGGGAGTTCCCATTCCTTTCCTGACTTATGGTGGAAGTTTTAATGTGAATTTAATTTTGATGCTTTTTGTAATACAAAGAATTTCTTATGAGAATAAAATAACAAAAATTCAAAGAGAAATGGAAAGACTTTAATAGAAGAGTAAAATCTTCTTTTTTTTGTAATTCTAAAAAAGGAAAAAAACAATTCAAAGGGTATATAAAGAGTAGGAGGTGAAAAGTATAAATTTTTTTAATAAATATTTGTCTAAAAAAATATCTTTTTTAGTTATAATCGGAATCTTATGTTTAACCAATGCTTTTTCAATATTTTGGATATTTACTGAAAATCAAAAAACAAGTTATTGTGAAGAATGTCCAAAGGTAGAAAAAGAAGCTTTTTTGAATTCTAAAATAAAAGTAGATATCAAAGGATATGTGAAAAAACCTGGCGTCTATGAATTAGATGAACAATCTATTGTGGACGACTTGATAAAATTAGCTGGTGGTTTGAAAACGAATGGTACCACTGATAATATTAATTTGAGCAAAAAATTACAAGACGAAGATATGATAGTTATTTTATCAAAAACAGAGTTAAAAAAGCGTAATTTACAATTGGTGAACACATTAAACTCAAATTCTAAAAAAATCTCGACTGATGAAAATAATAGCAGTGTGGATCAAACATTAAATTCTATTGAAGCAAATAAAAAAATTTCTTTAAATAAAGCAACAAAAGAAGAGTTAATGACTTTAAATGGAATTGGAGAAGCTAAGGCATTAGAAATTATTTCTTATCGACAAAAAACTCCATTTCAAAATATTACAGAAATAAAAAACGTTTCTGGAATTGGAGATTCTATTTATGAGAAAATTAAAAATAATATTACACTCTAATAGTTTATATATTTTTTTGCTTCTTTTTATTTGCATTTATCTTTTTCTTTTTACAAAAGTTATTCAATACGACACAAAAATACCAGAGGATTGTAAAGAGATTACTGCAAAATTATGGTCTTTTTCAATAGATGGAGATAAACTGAGCATGATTTTAAAAGCAGAGGAAAAAATAAAAGCTACATATTATATTCAAAATGAAACAGAAAAGACAGAACTAGAAACTCAATTGCAGATAGGGCAAACTTTAAAATTAGAGGGGAATAAAAGAAAAAATATTGGACTCACAATTCCTAATACTTTTGATTATAAAAAATATTTAACTTATGAAAAGATTTATTTTAGTTTTGAGGTTTCAAAAATAGAAATTTTAGATAAAAAAATTTTGTGGTTTGATAGAATAAAAAACATAATAAATACTCGTTTGAAAAATCTTGGGAACCATCCGTATTTACGTGCTTTTGTAATTGGAGATAAAACCTACTTAGAAGAAGAGCAATATGAAATGATAAAAAACAATGGGGTTAGTCATTTATTTGCATTGTCGGGAATGCACTTATCCTTTATTTATAAAATATTAAACCAAATTCTTTCCAAAATAAAAGGAAAAAAAATAATTATTTATGTTTTATTGTTTGAATATTTATTAATTACAGGATTTTCTATTTCTTTTTTAAGAGCTATTTTATTTATGATTTTTTTAGATATAAATAAAAAAATGAAATTACACATATCAAAAAGAAAAATTCTATTTTTAACAGCTTTCTTGATTTTAATTTTTCGACCTTTTTCTATTTATAATGTGGGGTTTTGGTATACTTTTGTGGTTACTTTTTCTTTAGTGTATTGCAGTTCTTTTATAGAAAAGCAAAATAAAATTTCTCAAATAATTTTTGTAAGTGGCATTACTTTTTTCTTTAGTTTACCAATTACTATTTATTTAAATTATGAAATAAATCTTATGTCTATCTTAAATAATATTATTTTAATACCAATAGTTACTGTTTTGGTTTTTCCGAGTGCTTTATTTTCTTTTCTTTTTCCTTTTTTAATACCTTTTTTTAATTTTGCCATTTTTTTATTAGAAAAAATAAATTATTTACTAAATTTTTTTTCCCTTTCCCTTGTATTTGGAAAAATTACTATTTTAGAAATATTTATCTATTATATTTTTTTAATTTTAATAATAGAAATGCAGTCGAAAAAAGGAATAGTTCTGCTCATTCTTTTTTTAGCTTTCTTATATAATAAAAATTTATTGCAATTAAATTATAATGTTTATTTTTTAGATGTTGGCCAAGGAGATTCTACTTTATTTGTATCGCCTCAAAATAAAGAGGTGATTTTAATCGATACAGGAGGGAATATTACCTATTCTAAAAAAGAGTATCAAAAAAGGAGAAAAAATTACAACTTAGCCAATTCTATTGTTATATTCTTAAAAAGTATAAGAATTCGAAAAATAAATTTATTAGTAATTACGCATGGAGATCAAGATCATATTGGATATGCGAATGATATTGGAAAAAATATCAAAATAGAAAAAATTATGATAAATGAAGGAAAGATTACAGAAAAAGAAAAACAACTTCTTGAAAATTATTCTCAAATAAAAAAATACAATTCGCACTATTTTGATTTTAAAACTTTAAATTTTAAAGTGTATAATTCTGAAAATGATAATAGCATTATTACGAAAATAAAAATTTTAAATCAAACTTTTTTACTTATGGGAGACGCCTCTGTCAAAGTAGAAGAGGAACTATTAGCAAAAGAAAATGTCTCTGCTATTTTTTTAAAGTTGGGACATCATGGTTCTAATACAAGTTCATCTCTTTCGTTTTTACAAAAAGTAAATCCTACGCACGCTATTGTATCAGCTGGAAGAAATAATTTATATCATCATCCCTCTAAAGAAACAATTGATAAATTAAAAAAATTAAATATTTCTATATTAAATACCCAAGAAGCTGGAACAATCAGAATAGTCATCGATAAGAAAAAATATCACATAATAAAAACTTTGACATAAAATAAAGTACACTAAGTTAGTGTTTTAATAGATGAAGAAGAAATTTTCTTCTTTTTTCTTGTGCTTTTTCTTGATAAAATAAAAAAGGAGGAATTGCTATGTATTTAATTTATGGAGAAAGTTTTCGACTGATAGAAGAAGAAATTGCTAAAATTATTAAAGAAGAAACCAATATTATTTCTTTAGATATGATACAACTAAGTTTAGAAGAAATAATAAAAGAAGCCACATATGTTTCTCTTTTTCATGAGAAAAAAATATTAATTGTTCGAAACGCTAATTTTTTTAGCAGTGAAAAAAATAAAGAAGAAGATTTGGATATTTTTTATAAATATATGGAAAATCCAATTCCTTTCACTACCATTTTATTTATTACTTTTCAAAAAATTGATACGCGAAGAAAAGTGTATAAAGAATTTATTAAAAAAAACAAAGTAATCATTTTGCCTCCTTTATCAAACAGTGAAACAACAGCCAAAATAAAAGATTTATTTTTAAAAAAAAATTACAAAGTAGAGTCAGAAATTCTTCAATTTTTAATAAATGCTTGTGCAAATAATTACGATTTAATTTACAACGAATGTCAAAAAATATTTCTCTATTATAGTAAGCCTCAACAAATTCAAGAGGCAGACGTTAAAAATATTGTATCCAAAAGCCTAACAGATAATAACTTTAAGTTTGTTGAAGCAGTTATAAGTAGAAATATAAGCCTAGCCTTAAAAATATTGGAAGATTTGATTTTATTAAAAGTAGATCCTATTGCACTTATAATGCTACTTGCTCGAGAATATCGAATGATGATATGTGTATACACTTTACAGCATTCGGGATATAAAAAAACAGATATTTGTAAAAATTTAAAAATGCAGGATTGGCAAGTTGAAAAAATTATAAAAGAAACAAGTGGTTATTATATTGAAAACTTGAAAAAAAATTTAAAAAATTTGGCTATTATCGATTATGAGATAAAAAGTGGAAAAAAAGATAAATTTTTAGAATTAAAATTATTTTTATTGAGAATTATATAATTTTTGTTTACATCTTTTTTAATAAAATATTCATTCTAACCTATTTGTATGTTATACTGAACTTAAGATAAGAGAATAATAATAGTAAAGGTGAGGTAATAAATGAAAAACAAAAGGAAAATATTGTTAATTGTAATTGGGTTATTGCTTGTAGGTTGTATATCGATTGGTATTAGTTATGCATGGTGGAGTGCATCTATAACGCAAGAAAGCACAAATACTATAATGAGTGATTGTTTAAATATAGATTTTATAGAAGACAATGATGCTATTTATTTAGATAATGCGTTCCCTTTAACTGATGAAGAAGCTAAAAAATTAACCCCATACCAATTTACAATTAAAAATACATGTAATTTAACAGTTGCGTATGATGTGAATTTAGAAATTCTAGAAAACGAAAAGCGTTTGGCAAGTACTTTTGTAAGTGTAAGTCTAAATGAAGCAGAAAAAAGAGTACTTACCGATTATGAAAAAGTAGAGCCGACAATTGGAGTAGAAAACTATAAAATTCAAATTGGAACTTTAGCACCCAAAAAAAGCGTTAGCTATACAATCAAACTGTGGTTAGATGAATCAGCAACTACAGAAGACGATGTAATGAACAAAAAATTTAAAAGTAAAATTGTTGTTAATGGCAGTTTGACTGAACCGATAGTAATTCCAAAAGAAGGAGTACTTGCAGAATATTTAACAAATTTAGCTGAAACCACAAACGAGTTGGTTTTCGATGGAACAACGGATAATAATTTACGATATGTTGGAAAAAATCCTAATAATTATATAAAATTTAATAATGAATTATGGCGAATTATTGGAGTAATGAACAATGTAGAAAATGAAAATGGAGATAAAGAGACAAGAGTAAAAATAATACGTTCTGAAGCTTTAGGGGAATTTGCTTGGGATCTTAATCCTGGACCAAGGATAGGATATAATAATTGGAATAATTCGCAATTAAAAAGCATACTTGACCAAGGATATTACAAACAACAACATGGTGTTTACTATGAAATGGTTTCTAATGATGGCAATACAACACTTGAAAGCCTAAATTATGACTTTACATCAATTGGTTTAAATGAGGAAGCAAAAGAAATGATGCAAAGTGCTGTTTGGTATTTAGGCAGTCCAAGTGATACCGATTATAATTCTTTTTATAATGAAGAAAGAAGCGAAAATGTTTATCAAAATAATCCGACGAGATGGGTAGGAAACGTTGGTTTAATTTATCCCAGTGATTATTTATATGCTGTAGGAGAAACAGATAATTTAAATAGAACAAATTGCTTAAATTTTGCAGACTGGACTGCAAATTCTTGTTATCAAGAAAATTGGTTAAATATAAACGAAATGCGAACAATAACAGCAAGTAAGTTTAATCAAAATGACGTATGGACAATATATCACAACGGTATATATAAAAGTTTTGCAGATTATTTGCTAGCTCATAAAAAAATGACCATTTCTCCAGTTGTTTATTTAAAAAATGAAGTAAATATTTTAAGTGGGGAAGGAACTCAAAATGAGCCATTTGAAATAGAATAAAAAACAATATAAATAAAGAGATCTAAAAAAGATTTCTTTTTTTATAAATTTAAAAAAATTAGCACTCATATATTGACAAGTGCTAAGCATACTATTATAATGAGATTAGCAACTGAAGAAATGCAGTGCTAAAAAGAGGTGAGACTATGGATGAACGACAGAATAAGTTGTTAAAGGCCATTGTAGA
>CANPIH010000022.1 GCA_947574085.1 uncultured Mycoplasmatota bacterium
CCAACGATCAGGGAGTTGCAGTCCCACGCCTTACCACTTGGCTATAGACCCAAAACGTTTATATATTTATTCTAATATAAAATATTTTATTTGTCAAAAAGATTCTTCATTTTAATATATGCATACTTTTATTTAAAATGTTTGTTTTTTGTAAATTTTATAAAAAGGGTATTGCATAAAATTATTATTTTTGATAACATTTTATTGTAAGGAGGATATGAAAATGGAAAAGAAAAATACTATTTTATTAACAGTTATTGCAATTGCCACTTTATTAGTAGCAGTTGTAGGAGCCACATTTGCATATTTTACTGCAACTGTTACAACAGATAATGATGCGAATAATACAGTGAATGCTAAAACATATGCTTTAACAGAGGTACAAATGGATTATGGTAATAAAGTTAATATTGAAGGTATGTATCCAGGAACTATTATTGAAAAATTTGTATCTATTAAAGCAAATTGTCCTACAGTAAATGGAGCAGTAAGTACAACATGTGAACCTGTAAATACAATAATTACAATTACAGCAGAAGATCCTGATAATGTTTTTGATCAAGATATTAAATGGTCATTATTTAAAATGGATTCAAAAGATGAGACTGTTACATGTGATGTAGAGGAAAAAAATACAACAGGAAAATACTATTCTGAAACAACTTGTACTGGGTTTGATCCAACAGCTGGAACACTTGATAAAGGTACATTAGTTGATTCTGGAACTGGTGCTGGAACTACAACAATTGACATTAAAGCTTATGGAGTAGAACCTACAAGTGCTGGTGTAAAGGATGCTCATGATGACAAATATTATTTAATAGTAGAATATCTAAATAATGATACTTTAGAGACTGATGAAAATGGTAACAATATTAAAGATAGTCTTGGACACGATATTCCTGTTCAAAATAAGCAACAAGGTCATTCATTCTCTGTTACTATGAATTTTGATACAGCAGCGATTTAATTGATTTTTATAAACGAGGAGTCTATTTTTGAATAGACTTTTTTTGTTGCTAGTAAATAGCTTATGTGATATACTACCAATAGTAAGGAGAGTAGTAATCTATGGATAAAGATGAAAATAATTATAACGATTATCAAGAGCAATACGATATCTTAATTGAAGAAGAACAAGAAAAACAAAGAAAAAAATCGTTTTGGATTCTCTTTTTCTGCTTAATTATTATTTTGTTTTCTGTTTTGGGTGCTACATATTCCTACTATAGAGTTTTTACAAATACAGAAAAAAGTGAACTGAATATTGATACAAATGGAGATGGAAAACCAGATTTAAATGTTGACTTAAACAATGATGGTATTTGTGATATCAATTGTGATACAAATAAAGATGGAAAACCTGATCTTAATATAGATTACAAGGGAGATTTAAAAGCCCATTTTAACTTAGACTTAAATGGAGATGGAAAACCAGATTTTAATTTAATCAATCAAGTAAACAATAATGGAATTGCTTGTCAAAATGGCAATTGTGACATAAATTGTGATACTGACAATGACAATCATCCTGATTTAAATATTGATATTGATGGAGATGGAAAACCAGATCTAAATATAGATACAAATTGTGATGGGAAACCTGAAAACAACATTGATATTAATGGTAATGGGAAACCGGATCTAAATATCGATGTGAATGGAGATGGGATTCCTGACTTAAATATAGACACAAACAATGATGGTAAGCCAGATAAAAACATAGATTCTGATGAAGATGGAATTTGCGATCAAAAGTGTGAAAATGATAGTAATGAAAATAACAAACCAACAAAGCCTCCTAAAGATCCTATTATAGAAGTAAAGCCTTCTGATAAAGATGAAAATGCTATTTTATTTGTAAATTATATAAGAGGAGTAAATATTGATAATATGGTACCCAATTCTTCAGCATCACAAATATTTACAGTTGAAAATCAATCCAATAAAACTTTATTTTTCACTTTGAATTTTGAAAATGTTGAAAATAATTTTACTGTACCAGAAGGATTTACTTATCAAGTGAAAAGAGACAATATTATCCAAATTGAAGAACAAATTGCCCCTAAAAAAGATGGAAAAGTACTTAAGAATGAAATTATGATTCCAGCTCATACAACTTATAGTTATGAAATAATTTATACTTTTCACGATTTACCAAATATAAATCAAACTGCTGATCAAAATAAAACTTTTAGTACTAAAATTATAGCCAAAATTACTAGACAATAAGACTTACTTCGGTAAGTTTTTTTCTTGTATTTTTGGTTATACTAGATTATAATTAAGTAGAATAGAAAGGGTATCCATTATGAAGTCAAAAGAAAATTATAGTGGTTATAAAGGAATGTTAAAATTTATTGCAAATGTTATTTCATGGACTGCTTTAGTTATATTAATTCTTTTAGCCCTTTTTTTAGTATATTACACGGTAAGTACCAAAATATATTCAAACAAAGGAGAAAAATTCGAGCCATTTGTTTCTCTATACACTATCGTTAGTGGAAGCATGGAACCAAATATAAAGGTGTATGACGTAGTAATATCTAAAAAAGTAAGTTCTCCTAAAAATATAAAAGTAGGAGATGTTATAACTTTTATATCAACAAGTTCCATTTCCAAAGGTATGACGATAACACATCGTGTCATCGAAGTAAAAGAAACTGAAAAAGGTTATGTTTATCGAACTAAAGGGGACAATAATTTGAGTCCAGATACTGCTCCAGCTGAATACAATAATATAATAGGAAAAGTAATTTTACGAATTCCGAATCTTGGAAGAGTTCAAAGTTTTATTGGAACACAAAGTGGATGGCTCATTGTAATTGTAATACCAGCTTTATTGATCATTATCTCTGATATTTTAAAAATATTCAAATTAACAAAAGTTAAAAATAAAATTGAAGAATTGGATCAAGAAGATAAACAAAAAAAATTAGAACGTATAAAAAGAGAAACACTACGGAAGGAAGAAATTAAAAAGCGCTTAAAACTTGATAAAAATAAATATGAACCAGATGCTATTATTACTAAAAAGCCTACAATAATAATGGAAGAACCCCAAATCCCTTTAGAGGATTCTTCCAAAAAAATAGAAAAACGTTTATCCAGATATGAATCTAGAAATAAATCAAAAGAAAATATAAAAAATAATTTTAAAAATCAGAAAAAAAGAAAATAAAAAAGGCAATTCTTAATTGCCTTATCTTTTTTTTAGTGTATAATAGTTTGCAATTAATGGAGAAAACATGAAAAAGACAGTAAAAAAAATTAATAAATTAATTGTAAAAAAAATAAGTGAAATAGTTTTTGTGCTGATTTTTATTTTTCTATCGAATTCTTTATGGAATAGTAAAAATACACGAAATTTTTTAATGGCAATAAATACTTATAAAGATTTGAACTATACGGATTTTAAAATTGAAAATCCTATTCAATATACTATGTTTCCTATGAGCGATGACGTAGCAATGAATACTTTAAAGCCATGTGTTATAAAAGTTATAAATGATACTTATACTTCAGAATCGTATAGATTGGTATTAAAAATCAATAAAGCCTCTACTATGGATTATCATGATTTAAATATAGCTTTGGATCAATCTATTTTTTCATTGAAAAACTTGCCAATGTTAGAAGAACAAGAAGAATATGTGTTTCTTTTAGATCAAAGAAAAATACAAGGTGAAATAAGAGAGTATGAAATTCGAATATGGCTAAATTCTTTAGCTACAAATAATTTGCAATCCAAAAATCTGCTTATGCATTTTGATTTAATACAAGAAACTACAAAAATATAATCTTAAATTTTTATAAAATATAGAAAAAATAAAAAAAATCTGCTATACTAATAATAAAATAGGAAATAATAGTAGCAGGTGAAGTTATGAAAAAAGAAAAAATAAGCTTTCAAAAAATAATTGAAAAAATAAAAAATGGAAGTTTATCAGCAAAAAAAGAAGAGAAACAAAATGATAAAAAGAAATGGATTTTGCTTTTATTATTATTGTTTTTTTTAGTATTTATGACTGTGGGAATCACTTACATATTTAATGAAGAATTTCGAAACACAATAGAAGATCGTTTTATAAAAATATTACGTATTGATAAGCCAACAGCCCCAAAAATAACAGCAGATAGTAAAACTTGGGGAAAAAAACAAGTTGTTAAAATAAAAAAAGATGCAAAAAGCAATAGTGGAATAGCTTACTACGAATATTGCATAATGAGTGAAAAGAATTTTAAAAACTGTGATTGGAAAATGACAGCCACTAAAAATATGATCGCTTCTACAACTGGAAAGTATTATGTTGTGTTTCGAGGGGTAAGCAACAAAGGAAAAAGTGGTAAAAATAGTAATATAGAGGAAATTTGGGTTGATAATGAATCTCCAAATATTATAAGTCTTAAAATAGAGAATCAAGAGAACGGAAAAGCTGAAATTACTATAAAAGCTGAAGATAAAGAAAGTGGGATTAAAAATTACTTTTATAAATTAGAGAATGAGTTTAAAGAAGGAAAAGAAAGTTTTACCCTAGAAGATTTAGAAGAAGGAAAAGAATATGAAATAACGGTAAGAGTTGAAGATAAAGTTGGAAATCGCAAAGAAATAACACAAAAATTTATTTATCACGCAAGAAAAGAAAATGAAAATAATAACCAATGTACATTAAATTGTGACACAAATAACGACGGAATATGTGATTACAATTGTGATACGAATGGAGATGGCAAACCAGACACCAACATAGATGTAAATGGAGATAAGAAACCAGACGTGAACATAGATACCGATGGAGATGGAAAGCCAGATAGAAATCCAATAAATCAAGATACAAACAATGATGGAATATGTGATTTAAATTGCGATACAAATAACGACAATATACCAGACAAAAATATTGATGTAGATGGAGATGGTAAATGCGATATAAACTGTGATGCTGGAACTGATAAAAATCCAGATAAAGACAATAATTCTGAAAACAATAATGATAATAATGATAATCAAGAAAATGAAAATAATAACCAATGTACATTAAATTGTGACACAAATAACGACGGAATATGTGATTACAATTGTGATACGAATGGAGATGGCAAACCAGACACCAACATAGATGTAAATGGAGATAAGAAACCAGACGTGAACATAGATACCGATGGAGATGGAAAGCCAGATAGAAATCCAATAAATCAAGATACAAACAATGATGGAATATGTGATTTAAATTGCGATACAAATAACGACAATATACCAGACAAAAATATTGATATAGATGGAGATGGTAAATGCGATATAAACTGTGACGCTGGAACTGATAAAAATCCAGATCAAAAACCTCCAGAAGATCCAGAAATCCCTATTTTAAATTTAGATAAAGTGCCAAGTGAATTTACTTACAAAGAATTATACGCTTTACCAAGTTATATAAATTTTGGAAAAAGTAGTGGAGTCGTACATTGTCTTGTTGAAGGAAATGAACATAAGAATACAAGTACTATAGGAATAGGAAAACACTTAATTGTATGTACAGCGACTTCAAAAGAGGGTATAAAAGTAACTACAGAAAAAGAAATAGAAGTAAAAGTAGGAGTTGGCGAAGAAGAAATCTGGGATGGATGGGTACGATTGAATTTAACTTATCCAGAAAATTCTACTAATTGGCAATGGAAAATTGGAAATGACAATGAAATTAAAAATGGATACGATGAAGATAGCTGGCAAGATTATACTGGACCAATTTTAGTGAAAATAGCAGATGTGGATAATATTTATATTCGATACGATTTAAATGGAGAAACAGTTGTAATAGCACCACAAGGAAAAGTAGTGGTGGATATTGAACCAGAGAGTTATAGTTTAAAAACTGGTGTAGAAACCAATGTAAAAATTACTTACGATAAAAACAGTCTTACCAAACAATATCGTATTGGTGATGGTAATTGGCAAGATTATACTGGAGAATTTACGGTAGGTAAGAATACTCTCATTGAAGCAAAAGCAACGAAAGAAGATAAAGTGTTTGATAGCAATGGTAACTATTTATATACAAAAACATTAATGGGAAATGATAGTGTATTTATTGGAGAAATTATTGACACCACTGGAGGCGAAGGCGGTAATGGCTCTGGAGAAGGATCGGGTCCAACAGAAGGAAATGGACAAACACCTGGAGGAAATGGCGGATCTACAACTTATGAACCAGTGGTCTTACCAGATGGTACAGTAGTTACAAAACCTACTGAAGATAGTAAACCAAGCGAATATTTAGAAGGGCCAGAAATAGCAAGCAATCCTACAAGTTTAACTGAAAAAGTTACTGTTTCTATTAATGCTTTAGACGCAGACATAATTTATGTTAGTGAAAATAATGGACCATTTAAAAAATACAATGGAAGTTTTGAAGTAAATAAAAATGAACTTATAAAAGCCTATTATATAAGAAATGATGGTAAAACAAGTGACGTAAGTTATTATTATGTTGACAATATTAAGCAAAACAATAAGCCTTATGTAAAAATTGATACAAATCCATCCAATTATTTAAGCAGTTATCAAAATTCAGTAAAAGTTGCAATAAGTGGTAGTGACTATGATAAACTAGAATATAGTTTTGATGGTGTTATATATTTTCCATATGAAAAAGAACTCAATATTACAGAAAGTAAGACAATTTATGCTAAAGGTACGAATCGTTATGGAAGCACAATAGAGAGCAAAAACATTGTAACCATAACCCCTCCAATCGAAAAAGAAAACCTAACCATTTTAATTACTGCAAGTCCAGAAAGTAGTGAGGGATTAATTAACAAAACCTCTATCTCAATTCAATACGATTCTAAAGCAGAAAAAAAATATTTTAAAATCGGTTATTATGGACAATGGGAAGAATATACAGGTAATTTTGAAGTAAAAGAAAATACAACTGTTTATGCATATGCAACGAGTAAAAATGGAAGTGGAAACAGTGAAAAAAGAATTGATTTTTTAACAACTGGAATAAGTGATCCTATCATTAGTGCCAATCCAACTAGCAAAACAGGACAAGTTAAAATAGAGATTGTTTACGATAAACAAGCCAATATAAAAAGATATAAAGTTGGAGATGGTTCTTTATTAGATTACAATGGAGAATTTTATGTGTACGAAAATACAGTGATAACAGCTTACAGTAAAAATGCTCTTGGAATGGAAAGCGAAAGCAAATATGTTGTAAATAATATTGTAGGAAATCCTGAATACTCAACTATTGACAAAGGAAAATACATTCTTTTAAAATTAAACTATCCGTCAACTTCCTTAGAAAACAATAGAGAATACAAATATAAGCCAGATGGCGTATGGAAAACATACGATAAACAAGGAATATTATTGATTAAAGCAGAATTTAAAGACGAATTGATGGGAAATGTTAAAAATGGAATTAAAGTAGAAGATGAAAACGGAAATAAAGTTGTATTCAAAGATCATTATTATGTATTAGACATCGCTATTAAAGATATTATGGAAAATATTTTTATGAGATGGGAGCAATACAAACCAGCTTTACCAGAAATTATTTTAAATCCAGATTTTGCAACAAACGAAGTAGACGTCATCATCAATTATGAAAACATGTTAACAAAGAAATATTACAAAATAGTAAATAATAATGGACAGGATACAGGATGGTTAGAATATACTGGAAATATAAAAGTACAAGAAAACAATACGACAATTTATGCTAAAGGAAAAACCGTACAAGGTACAGAAACAGATACTTCAAGTAGAATTATTACCAATATTGATAAAGAAGCTCCAGTAATTGAAATTCAAGGAGATTTTGTAACTCCTAAGCAAAAAGTAATAATTTATCCTATAGTAACCGATAATTTTAAAGTAGACCGAGTAAAATGGGAAAAAGGACAACAAGAAGCAAGCTATTTTAGAGAAAATGGAAAAGTTGTATATAATAATTTTGTTGTAGAAGATAATGATATTTACACAATTTATGCAGTGGATTCTGTTGGAAATGAAAGCATAAAAATTGTAAATGTAACAAACATTGATAAAGAAGCTCCAAATATAATTATAGACGTTTTGACTCAAACATTTGGTACAGAAGTAGAAATAAGTATAGATTATGGAGATAGTGTTGGAAAATCTTATAAATTAGGAGAATCTGGAAATTATCAAAGCTATACAGGAATAATTAAAATTAGTTCCTACGATGTTTTAAACTTAAAAAATGAGGATGGAAGTTTTACGATTTATGCTAAAGGAACTGATGAAGCTGGAAATGAAAAAGAAGTTAGTGAAAAAATCTTTGTACTTGATTTAGATATGCCACAAGCACCAGATATTCACTCGACAGCTGGTTATCCAGTATTGACAGAGTATGGAGTAAAACTTGGACAAGAAAATTATGTAGTTTTTGATCAAACAAGAGATGATGTTGTTAATTATATAAGTTTAGATCAAGGAACTACTTGGAATATTTATTCTGGACCATTTGAAATAAAAAATGGAGAGATATGGGCAAAAAGTGTCAAAAAAATAAGTGGTTTAGAAATCATAAGCAAAAAGAATATAGATATGCCAATTGATGCTTTAGGATTACAAGCATATGATGGAGATAGCAATACAGGTGAAAGTGGATTTAACGACACAATATTAAATGTGGAAGAAAATATGTGGAATAAAAAAGCCAAAATTGATTCTTACGCTCCAAATGATGCAACTACAATAAATTTATACAATCAGTCTGGAGAAATAATTCATACAGAAGCTATAAATGACAGATGGCGTGGTGAAAATGAATTTACTATTGCAGAAGGAACCCATAAAATTCAATTTGTACATGGAATTCAAGGAACAACAATTTATGAAATAAAACCTAGTACTACTCCGGTAATTCATGAAGAGAAATTTTATCCTATGTTAACTGAGTACGGAGTTACACCAGCATATAATGAAATAACTATTGATTATTTCCAAACAAGTGTAGAAAGACTGTATCGAATTAATGAAGGAGATTGGAAAAATTATGAAGACAAGTCTATACATTTAGAATTAAATGATAAAATAGAAGTCAAAGGAATTGATAAAAATGGTAAAGAAACTCCTATAAGTTTTTATACTGCTTCTTTGCCAGAAAATGCTTTAGAAAAAGAAGCCTATGACGAAAATAGTAACACAAGTATAAGTGGCTATGCTCCTAAATTTTTAAATATAGATACAAAAATGTGGAATAAAAAAGTAAAAATTGACTCTTACGCAATTAATAGTAACTCAACCATAAAGTTTTATAATGAAAAAAATGAAGAAATACATACAGAAACAATCAACGATAGAGGGCGTACTGAAAATGAATTTATCATTGTTGAAAGAACAACTCGAATTGAGATAATAGCTGGAAGTCAGGGAACAACAATTTATGAAATAAAGCCTAGTACTTCGCCAGTAATTCTAAGTGAAAAAAAATATCCAACTTTAACTGAGTATGGTGTTGAAGATTACGAGGAAGTTTTGATAAATTATTCTATAACCAGCGTTCAAAAATTATATTCATTAGATAATGGAACTACATGGGAAAATTACTCTAATATGGTAAAAGTAAAATACAATAAAACTGTTCTTGCCAAGGGAATTGATAAAGATGGAAATGAAACAACGACAACAAGTTATATTGCTTCGCTTCCAGCTGATGCCCTAGGTCCAGAAGCTTATGATGGCGATATTAATACCTATCCTACACAATATAGAGATATTTCTCCAATAGTTTATGTAGATGAATCTATGTGGAATAAAAAAGTAAAAATTGATATGAATTCTGCTAATGGAAATACTACTATAATATTCTATAATAATCAGGATGAAGAAATAGAAAGATTTGTAAGTGATACATGGATTTCAAATAAAACCTATACCATAGTAGAAGGAGTACAAAAAATAAAAATTATACCTGGTGGGCAAGGAACAATTGTTTATGAAATAAATCCAGATAATGTTCCAATAATAAAGGAGAATAAAATATATCCAACTTTAACAGAAAATGGTGTAGAACATGGATATAATGAAATAACAATTAATTATTTCACAACCAGTATAGAAAAATTATATAGAATTAATGATGGAGAATGGCAAAATTATCAAGATAAATCAATACGCTTAGAAGTAAATGATAAAATTGAGGCCAAAGGAATTGACAAAAATGGAAAAGAAACTATTATAGCAAGTTATACTGCAATTTTATCTAATGATGCTTTAGAAAATGAAACGTATGATAATAATACCAGTACGGGAAATTATATTACTTCTGATATAGGATATAACGGTAAGCCAAATACTCGAAAAATAAAAGTATCTAAAGAAATGCAAGGTTTAAAATTTTATTTAACTGCATATTTTGCTACTGGAACAGGAAGTATAGAATTTAAAGATGCGAATGGAGAGGAAATATCCAAAATAGTTCCAGCCTATAGATATGAATATAAAAATGAACCTGTTGTTATTCCAGAAAATACCGAAGAAATTTGGTTCGTAGAGGGTCAAAATTGGCGTATTGAAATTTATGAAATAGCACCATGTTTTGAACCAGTCATAACCGAAAAAGAGAAATATGAGCCAACATTAACAAAATATGGTGTAATAGGATATAGTGAAGTCACTTTAAAATACTTGCAATCAAATAGTAGAAAATTGTATTCATTAGATGATGGTATAACATGGAGTGACTACGATGGAGGAATTATAAAAGTAAACTATGGTAAAAAACTTTTGGCAAAAGGAATTGATAAAAATGGCAATGACACAATAGTATCAGAATATGTTTCAAAAGCACCTGATGATACTTTGTCATCTGAAGCTTACGATGAAAATCCGGATACAGGTTGTGATCCAGCAAATTCAAGCAAAGATCAAACTTATAGATTAAAAGTATCAGAAGAAATGCAAGGAAAAAATTTCTATTTGACAGCTTTCTTTGCCTCAGCTGGTAGTGGAAAATATATATCCTTTGTTGATAAAGATGGAATAGAAATTTCAAGAAAAAATGCAAGTGGAGATTATAGACCTAATAAAGAATCCATTCCAATACCTATGGGAACTGATGAAATACTATTTGTAAACAATGAACGCTATTGGCTTGTAATTTATGAAATAGAACCAGTGGATAAAGCACCTAGTATAGAAGAAACTCCGGCAAATGTTTCAGAAAATTCGACGAATCCTCAAACTATAGAAAATCCAAACATAAAAATCAGTAGCACCAGTTGGCAAGACAGCAAAGAAATATCAATTTCTTATTCAAATGGCTATAGAAAAGAATATAGCTTAGATTTAGGAAAAACATGGATTGAATACAAAAAAAGTTTTGCTATACAAGAAGCTATGACTATACTTGCAAGAAGCATTGATAATAATGGAAAAGTAGTAGCAAGTAGTAGTTTTAAAATTACAAAAATAGATGAAGTAGATCCTGTTTTAGAATTAGATATTCCAGAAAAAATTAATATTGGAGAGGAATATTTATTGCCTACAACATTTACAGTAGGAAAAAGTGGTGGAAATCCAGTTTGTAGAATAGAAAATCAAGAGGTAAAAAGTACTAAAGATTTAGTAAGTGGAGAATACAAAATCGAATGTAGTCTTACAAATGGAGCTGGAAAAAGAACAGACATAAGTAAAAAAATTGTAGTAAACAATCCAGAAGAAATTTCGAAACCTGAAAAAGAAGAGGACACAATAGTCCCAAGTGAATCAATCGATAATCCACTATTTACTGGTATTTTAGGAAGATGGGTGAAAACAAAATGGATAAACTAAAAAATTATTTTAAAAGAGGAAAAAGAAGCTGGTTAGAAATAGCAACATATATGTCCTTTTTAATCGTAGTTGTAATTAATTTAGGAATTAGTTTTTCGAATCCAAATAGTGGATTTCTTCCTAATCAAACTATAGATGGATTAAGTTTTGAAAACGCTCAAATCGATATTCAAAATGGTATTAGTAAATATACAGTTGAAGTAATTAATAATTTAAAAGAAAACGTAGATTTACAAACTATTGAAGTGGTATTAAAAAATGAAAATGGTGATGAACTAACGAGCCTTATTGGTTATGTTGGTGAGAATTTAGAAAGTGGAGAGAAAAAAATATTAGAAGCCTCTATTGATGAGGAAGTAAATTCCATTCATCAAGTGGAATACCACATTCATAAATAAAATCAAGAGAAAAGCAAAAACTACTCTTGATTTTTTCTTGTAAAAATGAATCATTTTTGGTATCATTAAATTATGGTGATTGTATGAACTATAAGAACGTATGGAAAAGAGAAACAAAAGTAATCGCTTATGTAGTTATAGCTTTAACCCTAGTTGTTATTGGTTCCAGTTATGCCCTTTTTTTTCAAGTCAATAATAATCGAGACAATCAAGTAGTAACTGCTGGAAGTTTGGTTATTGAATACGCCAAAGGAAATATGATTACTGTAAATGAAAATGATGATAACAATTGTTTACTACCTCAAAGTGATGAAACTGGTTCTGGAAGTGAGGGATGTAGATTTACTTTAAGCATCACTAACACTGGTACACTTCCTATGGAATACGATTTGTTAATATATAATAATACAGAAGAACTTCCCAATGGCGAATCTTTTGTAGAACATTCTTATATAAAGCATTCTTTAAAAAAACAATTATCTGTGGAAGATGCAAGTAGTCAAATTGTTACGAATGCTAAAAGTTTAGATAATTTAGAAATAAAGAATGGAAAAAAGGTTTTAGAAAATTCTGTAATAGAAGTGGGAGAAACTATAACTTTTTCGTTAAACATTTGGATAGCTGAAGACGCTCCAGAGGATATTATCGGAAAATACGTTTATTTAAAATTAGATGTTATCGGCTCTGTATTTGAAAAAGAACAATCAGTAAATGATACAGTAGAATCTATAGAAGAATAAATAGCTAAATGCTATTTTTTTTATTAAAAAAATGATGAAAACAAAAAAATATGAATAATTTCTATATATTTTAATCATGATTAACATAGAGTTTTCTAGGAGGATATTTATGTTTGATAATTATGGAATAGAAATAGCAGAAATTTTTAAAAAAGCAGAAAAATATAGTAAAAGTCTTAAACATCCCTATGTAGGAAGCGAACATTTATTGCTTGCTATATTGGAAAAAGAGAATGAAGTTAGCAAAAAACTAAGACTTTATGGACTTACTTTTGAAATTTTTAAAAAAGAGTTAATCACGGTTGTAGGTTCATCAAACAAAGATACTAATTTTGTTTTGTATACCCCTTTATTAAAAAGAATTATTGAAAATGCAACTGAAGATGCATCGGATAATAACAAAGGATCTGTTACAGAAAGGCATTTATTTATTGCTATGTTGGAAGAAGGAGAAGGCATAGCAATACGTATTATGTTAGGAATGGATATAGATTTAGAAGCCCTTTATGATGAACTAAAATTTCGTTTAATAGGAAATAAAAACAATAAATTAGAAATTATGGAAATAGGAACAAATTTAAATAAAACTGTAGACAAAAATGAAAATGTGATAGGTAGAGACGAAGAGATTTCACTTGTTATAGAAGCTCTTCTTCGTAAGAAAAAAAGCAATCCTCTTTTAGTTGGAAAAGCAGGAGTAGGAAAAACAGCTATTGTTGAAGAATTAGCTAGAAGAATAAATCAAGGTTTGGTACCAAATGAGCTTCTTAATAAAACTATTGTAATGCTAGAAATGGGTTCTTTAGTTTCGGGTACAAAATATCGTGGTGAATTTGAAGAGCGTTTGACCAAAATAATAAAAGAAGTAATTGAAGATCAAAATATTATTTTATTTATTGATGAAATTCATACTATGATTAATGCTGGAGGAGCAGAGGGTGCTATAAACGCTTCAGATATTTTAAAGCCTTATTTGGCACGTGGGGATATAAAGTGTATTGGAGCTACAACAACAGAGGAGTATTACAACACAATTTATAAAGATAAAGCCTTAGATCGTCGCTTTTATAACATACAAATACAAGAACCAGATCTTTTGAAAACAAAAGATATTTTAATGGGTATTAAAGAAGAATATGAAAAACATCATGGATTAAAAATAACTAAAGAAAATATTTTAGATATTGTTGAGTTGGCAGACAAATATATAAAATCAAAAAGCAATCCTGACAAATCCATTGATTTATTAGATATGATTTGTGCTAGTAAAAAAATAAAACAACTTTCTTATAAAGACTTAAATCTTATAAATCAAAGATTAGAAAAAATACATAAGGAAAAAGAAAAAGCAATCAGAGAAAATAATTTTGATGAAGCTACTCGACACAAAGAACAAGAAAATCTATTAAAACTACAACGGGAAAAAGTAGCAAAATCTGTTAGTACTTCCTTAACAAAAGAAGATATATTGGATACTCTTGAAAAGAAAACCAATATTCCCATATTAGAAAATAAAAAAGAAGTATTTGAAACAATAAAAAACAATTTGCAAAATGGAATATTAGGCCAAACAAATGCAACTTTAAAAATATTAAAAAATATTTGGGTAAAATTTAATAACAATAATCAAAAACCATTAAGTATTTTATTAAATGGTCCAAGTGGAGTAGGAAAAACAGAATCTGTAAAAGTAATTGCAAAAAGTATTACAAAAAGTAATTTTATTCGCTTAGATATGAGTGAATACAATTTAGATACTTCAGTAAATAAATTGATTGGAGTTAGTGCAGGATACGTAGGCTATGAAGACGAGTTTATTTTTCGTAAAGTTTTAGATAATCCTTATTCTATTATTTTGGTTGATGAAATTGAAAAAGCACATCCTCGAATATTAAATCTTTTTCTTCAAATAATGGACGAAGGATTTATTACAAGTGCAAAAGGTGAGAAAATAGATTTTTCAAATACTATGATATTCATGACCAGTAATGTAATAAATAATAATAGTGTAGGATTTTTAAATAAGCAATCCAATACTTTAAGTGACTGTTTTAATAAGGAATTTTTAGGAAGATTCACTGATGTTGTTACATTTTTACCTTTATCAGAGATCACTTTAAAAGAGTATACAAAAAAGAATTTGACTAATAAAAAAATAAAATTTGATGTATTAAAAAAAGAGGCAGAATGTGAAAAATTTGGTCTTCGTAATTTAAAATGTTTGATTGAAAAATACAATCATGAAATTGATATTGAAATTCCACTTTAGAGATGATATGATGAATAAGTAATAAATGGATTGCAATTAAAATTATTACAATTTTCTTATTTATGGTCAAAGCATAAATAATTTTCATAAAAAAGTCTAGAACGCTTTCTAGACTTTTTTGTTTTATTTAAATTTATAACTTATCTATTAATTCGAAACACTCTTCTAGTTTTTCTACTATTCTTTTTTGTTCTTCTATTGGGGGTAGTGGTATTAGTACCTCTCCTAATTTTTTTCCTGATATTTCTTTAAATGTTGTTCCTGTTCCTATTTCTTCTAAGTGTTTCTTTATCCCTTTTGTATAATAGTACACATATTCTGATATTACTTTTGGATTTGGTACTATTGTTTTGCATCCTTGACTTGTACTCATTTCTTTTTGGGCTATTTTTATATATCCTATTGGGGCACGACTGGATACTATTATACTTCCTTTTGGTATTAATTTTGCTGATGATTCTTTTAATCCTTTTTCGGTTATATTTTTCTTTCCTTTTTCTATATATTTTTCTTTTGTTTTCATATCTGCTGGAGTTATCCAACTTATTTGTCCATTCCAATATTCTTGAATTTCTGTTTTAGGTGTTCCTCCTCCAACAATTTCTCCAACATTTTTTAATAAAACCCATCTCCAATTCTCTGGTATTTCATAGGGTACATCTTCAAGAATACTTTCTACATTTACTGGTTTTAAGTTTTTATCATTTGGAATTAATTCTCCATGG
>CANPIH010000023.1 GCA_947574085.1 uncultured Mycoplasmatota bacterium
TAATAATTTAATTAATAGAAAACCCATAGAAAAAATCTATGGGTTTGTCTACATTTTGACAAGAAAAATTTATAAAGTTTTTCTTGTTTTTATTCTTTTTCATACCAAGTAGTACACAAATCTATACTGGCACTAGTCGGCATAGGAGATGGAAGTTTAAAATGGACAATTAAAGGAATTTTAAAAGCCGATCCAAAAACTAAAGCTGATCCAGGACTTAAAGACTTTACATTTTCAATTTCTTCTAATGTAATATTAGAAGAAATTGAAGAAATTATTTTTATATCTTCTGGATAATACATTTTAAAAATAATGAAATTAGAACATTGACTTAATGCTGTAGTTGATAATTCACTAATTCTTTGCGTAATTAAAACAAGCAATATTCCATATTTTCTTCCTTCTTTAGAAATGCGGTCAAAAATATTGTAACCGATAATAGTAGCATCATTGTCTTTTTGAATATAACGATGTGCTTCTTCAATAATAATATGAATCGGGAAACTTCCTCTTTCTTTCAATGAAGTAGTAAATTTATAAAAAATTTTTGATAATATTTTTACCATATTTTTAGCAAAACGGTCGTCAATATCTTGAAAACTAATGTCAACAATTTGAACGTCTTCTCCACTTTTCTTTGTAAAAATGCTTTTTACATAATCTTCATCCGTCATAAAAGAATTGAATTCAAAATACTTTCTTTTTTCACCATTAATAATACTATATAATCTTGATTTTAAAATATTTAATTTTTCGCTAACTGACTTACTTATAAAACTACCCTCACTAACAATAGCAAATTCTAAAGCGTAATATAAATCATCTAAAGAGTATTCAATAGGTTGGATAATTATTGTATCTAAATTAATCTGAGAAAACTTTTTTAAATATCTTTCTAAAAGTTCAATAGACGCTAAATTTCCCTGTGAATCAGTATTTAAACATTGACTTATAGTTCGATTATATCCTGGTTCGCTAATAATAGTGTGTAAGTTTATATCTTTGGTATTAAACTTTGCTAAAAAAGAAAGTACTTGATCTCGAATTTGCTGTGCTGTTTTTCCACTTGATAAAATCTCTAAAAAAGTTTTCGCTATTATATCATTTTTATACTGATTACAAAGCTCACTATTATTTTTAAATATATATACATATTGAAGTGCTTTTTCTAAAGTATTTATTAATTCCGCAGATTGTACCTCTAATAAAAGCGCTAAGTCATCAGCTTTTAAAAGATATGGAGGAATTTTTAAAATCTCATCTTCTGTAAATAAATCATTACCTGTGGAATAATTTTTCACATTTATATTTTCTTGCAAATTAATTTCTTTTAAAGCGCTTTTGTATTCACCAAAAACATCAAATATAATTAAATGACTTTTTATAGGATTTTTCTTATTTTTAGCAAACATATTTTGAAATAGTCTCGCAACTCCACATGATTTTCCACTACCTGTATTTCCAATAACTGCAATATGATTGGAAAATAAATTATTAATATTAGTAGAAATTGAAAATCCGTCATACACATCGGATTCTCCTAATAAAAGATTTTTTGATTCTAAAATATCTTGACTCCCTATTATAAATTCTAATTCTTCTTTATTAATCATTCTACATTTAGAATCTATGGACGGAATACTTTCAATTCCAGCTACAAATTCTTTATTTTTAATTTCTCCTATTATCAAAATTTGAAAGATAGATTCATCTACAAAAACAATTTCTCCGACTAATTTTTGTTTTCCTTCAAATATCATATAGTAGCCAACAATATTAATTAAAGATATCTTTTTCAAATTCTCAACTTGAATCATTTTTCCATCTATTTTTAAAATTTTCCCTAACATACTAGCCACCTCTATTTTTATTATTATAGCACTACTTTATTTGGATGTAAATTCATTCATTTATATTAAACCGTAAATTTTTATGTAAAAAAAATGTAATATTTTTGTAAATTTCTCACATAAAGTATAGTGGTACAATCATATTAATGTTAGCCTAATAAAGCATAGCATTTTTTGAAACAGCTTTGAATAAATTTTTAAATATCTTAAAAGTTTTTGCATATTTACAAACAAAGGCTTCAAATCAAAAACTAAACTTTTTTATTTAAAAATATCAAGAAACTACAAAACTATAAGATTACATAATCAATATATTAAATTCTTTATTCATACCATGTCGCATCTAGACTTATATTCGTACTGCTTGGCATAGGATTGGGCAAACTAAATTTTATTAATAATGGAATTTTAAAAGCAGAACCAAAAGCGAGTGCATTACCTGGAGATAAAGCTTTTATTTTTTCTAGCATTCTATTTGATAAATTACTAGACATGGAAGCAATTACTTTTAAATCATCAGGATGCATTACTCGAAATATTAAAAAATTTGAGCATTGAGATAAACATGTTGTGGATAACTCACTAGGTCTTTGTGTGATAAAGCCTAATAAAACGCCATATTTTCTGCCCTCTTTTGTAATTCGATCAAAAATATTGTATCCTATTACATGAATATCATTATCATTTTGAACATAACGATGTGCTTCTTCAATGATTACATTTATAGGAAAACTAGCTCTTTGCTTTAAACTGACAGCAAAATCAAAAAACAATTTCATATATAATTTTGTTAATACTTTTGCAAAGTTTTCTTCTATAAAATTAAAATTCATGTTTATAATTTGAACGTATTCATTATTGGCATTTAAAAACATACTTTTCACGAATTGTTCTTTCGCAATATAACCATTTTTATAATCAAAAAATTTATTTTTTTCACTATTAATAATAGAATGCATTCTTATTTTTAATTCGTTTGCTTTATCGTATAATGCTTCATTGTTAAGTATTCCCTCACTAATCAAAGCAAATTCTAGAGCGTCATAAATGTCTTGCATTGTATATGTAAGCTCTTCAAAATGCGTATCCATTACTTTATTGGAAATAAAGGTATTTAAAAATTCGATTACAAAAGACAAAGCACCAATTTTTCCGTTGCTATCCATTTGTAAACATTGTTTCAAAGTTCTTGTATACCCAGGCTGAACAATTTGACTTTCTAAATTTAAATCAGTAGTGTGATATTTATTTAATACAGAAATAATTTGATCTCGTAATTGATTTGCTGATTTTCCACTTCCTAAAATTTCTATTAAACAATTGGCAATAATAGAATTTTTGTAAATAGTAGAGTTTTCTGTTTTTTGTTTAAAAATTGCAACGTATTTTAATGTTTTTTCTAATATAGGCAAAAGAGTCGGATCCGTAATATTTAAAAGCAATGCTAGATCATCCACGCCTAAAAAATAGGCTGGTATGCAAACAATTTCATTTGTATTGCTCTCCTTCACTCCTGTAGAGTAGTATTTAACATGTACATCAGAAATTGTTTCCATTTTGGCTAAAGCAGAACGGTATTCTCCATACACATCAAATAAAATTATATGTGCATATTTTGGAATTTTATTGTTGTAGTAAAAAAGATTTTGCAAAAAACTGGCCACACCGCAAGATTTGCCATATCCTGAATTTCCAACCATTACAAAATGTTGATTTAAAAAATCATTTAATTTTGCAGTAATTTTATATTCTTCGTATAAAGATGAATCTCCAAGATATATATTTTCTTTATCCATATAATCTTGAGAACCTATAATAAGCTCCAACTCCTCTTTATTTATAAAACGACAAAGGCTAAAAATGCTAGGGTATTTAGTTTTTCCTGGAATAAAAAAATTGTTTTTTATTTCTCCAATTAAAGCAATACTAAAACTTTCTACATTCATATCAACAATTTCTCCAATAATTTTTAAAATAGATTCTCCGTTATTGCTCTCAAAAACAACATGATAGTTTAAAATATTTGTTTGAATTATTTTTTTAGTATTTTCTACTTTTACCAATTTTTCTTCTAATTTCATGATTTTTCCAAACATACTAGTCACCCTATTCTTTTATAAGAATACCATAAATATTTTTAAAAAGAAAGTCTCTAAATTTTTTTTATTTATAATTTTCTTATTTTAAGCATACCATTTATAAAAAGAAGGAAGATTGATATGAATAAAAAAATTTTAAGTGTTGTAATGATAAGTATAGTAGGAATTTTAGGAATTTTCATTGGATTAAAAAATACAAAGAAAGAAGAAGCAACCAATGAGTTAAAAGCAAATATTTTATCAATTCATAAAAATTCTATTACTGTATTGGATGATAAACAAGCTATTTATACTTTTAACATCCAAGATTTAAAAGCAAATGTAGGAGATGCAATTGTAATACGATATGCTGGAATTATTGACAAAGAAAAAGAAGTACAAGAAAATAAAGTAATGGAATATAAAACATCTAAACAAATAGAAGAAGATTTAATACCCTCTGAATGGTTAGAAGAAGGTATTTTTGAAGACTATTTTAAAATAGCTTATGATAAATTACAAACTTTGTCTTTAGATGAAAAAATAGGACAGTTGCTTTTAGCGCGTTACAAAGAAGATGTAGCAAAAGAAGACTTAGAAAAATATCATTTTGGTGGATTTGTATTTTACGAAAACGCTTTTAAAAATAAAACCAAAGAAACTGTTAACGAAATGATCGAAGATTTACAAGATATCGCAAATGTTCCATTACTTACAGCTGTGGATGAAGAAGGAGGAAAAATAATACGTATAAGTAGCAATCCAAATTTAGTTAGTGAGCCTTTTAAATCTTCAAGAGAACTTTATGATACTGGTGGATTTCCTTTAATTCATGAAGATACTAAAGAAAAAAGCAAAATTTTAAATAAATTAGGTATAAATTTAAATTTAGCTCCTGTTGTTGATGTTTCTACCAATTCAACGGATTACATGTACGATAGAGCGTTAGGATATGATACTTCCCTTACTTCTACATATGCAAAAACAGTTATTGAAGCTAGTAAAGGAACAGGTGTTTCTTATACTTTAAAGCATTTTCCAGGTTATGGAAATAATGCTGACACTCACACTTCCACTGTAAACGATACTCGAACTTATGAAAGTATTTTGACAAACGATCTTCCTCCTTTTGACGCTGGAATTCATGCAGGAGCAGAAGCTATTTTGGTAAGTCACAACATAGTTACTAGTATTGATAATACTAATCCTGCTTCTCTTTCTCCAAGTGTTCATAATATTTTAAGAAATCGTTTAGATTTTAGTGGAATTATTTTAACAGATGATATTGGTATGGGAGCTACTTCCAACTTGCAAAAAACCACTGTAAAAGCTTTACTTGCTGGAAATGATCTTATTATAACTACTGATTATGAACAAAGTTTTTCGGAATTGAAATCAGCTTTAAATGAAGGAATAATATCAGAGGATTTAATCAATCGCGTTTCTTTAAGAGTTCTTGCTTGGAAATATTATAAAGGACTCTTATTTGAACAAAAAGAAAAATAGAAATGCAAATTTGCATTTCTATTTTTCTTAATACCATTTGATTTTTTTCTTAGGCAAGTTCTTCTTCATCCATTAATTTTTCTTCAAAAAATTCACTTGCATCATCTTCCATAAATTCTTTTTGCAATAAAAGTTCAATATCACTGTATTGTTTAGCACCAGTACCAGCTGGAATTAATTTTCCAATTAAAACATTTTCTTTTAATCCTCTTAAATGATCTACTTTTCCACGAATTGCTGCATCGGTTAAAACTTTGGTTGTTTCTTGGAATGATGCTGCAGATAAGAAAGAATCTGTTTCAAGTGATGATTTTGTAATACCTAACATAATTGGTCTACCTTTAGCTGGAACACCTCCGCGTAAAATAACTGGCTTGTTTCCATTTGTAAATTCTCTCATAGATACAGTTAATCCTTCAACAAAGTCTGTATCACCAGCATCTACAATACGAACTTTATTAATCATACGAGATACAATAATTTCAATATGCTTATCAGAAATATCTACTCCTTGTAACTTATAAACCATTTGGATTTCTTTTAAAATATACTCTTGAGTAGTAATTGGATCAGTTACAGCAAGTAATTCTTTAGGGCTTATAGCACCTTCCGTTAATTTATCTCCAGCAGATACCATATCTCCAACATTTACGCGTACTTTCATATTGTAATTTGTTATATGATCTCGAACTTCAACGTCATTTGCTATAACAATTTTATGCTTACCATTTTGTTCTTCTATTAATTCTACTTTACCATTAATTTCAGCAACAGTTGCTTTAGCTTTGGGAATACGTGCTTCAAACAATTCTTCAACTCTTGGAAGACCTTGAGTAATATCCGCATCTCCACCATGAGCAACTCCTCCAGAGTGGAATGTACGCATAGTAAGCTGAGTTCCTGGTTCACCAATGGATTGAGCAGCCATAATACCAACTGCTTCTCCTGTTTCAACAAGATTACCTGTGGCTAAGTTTCTTCCATAACATTTTTGGCATACACCATTCTCACATTTACAAGTTAAAATACTACGGATTTCTACTCGCTTAATACCAGCTTTTTCAATTTTCGAAACAATGTTTTCGGTGATTTCTTCCCCTTTTTCTAAAATTACGTCTTTGGTTTCTGGATGAATTATTCTTTGTGATGAATAACGACCTAATATACGTTCAGATAATGGTTCTATAATAGAATCATCTTTATCATTTACCAAATCATAAACTTCGACACCATTAATGCTTCCGCAATCAAATTCACGAACGATAATGTCTTGAACTACATCTACTAAACGACGAGTAAGGTATCCAGAATCGGCGGTACGAAGAGCCGTATCTGCCGAACCTTTACGAGATCCATGACTTGATAAAAAGAATTCTGAGACTTTTAGTCCTTCCATGAAGTTGGAAGTAATTGGAATTTCTACTGTAGATCCATCTGGCTTAGCCATCAATCCACGCATTCCAGACAATTGAACAAAGTTAGAAATGGAACCACGTGCACCTGAATTCATCATCATAAATAGAGGATTATCATAATTATCTGTTGCAATTTCTTGCAATTCAGCTTTAATTTTATCTTGTTGATTATTCCATGTATTTATAACATTATTATAACGCTCTTCTTCTGTAATCAAACCACGCTTAAATTGCTTATTAATTTTATCTACCATTTCATTTCCTTCTGCAATTATATCATGCTTTTTTTCACTAAGAACAATATCAGCAGCAGAAACAGTAATTCCAGCAACAGTAGAATACTTAAATCCTAAATCTTTTAAACGGTCAAGCATGATAGACGTTTCAGTTGTCTTATAACGCTTAAATACTTGCGTAATAATATTTTGTAACGTTTTCTTTACAAAAGGTTCTACAAGTTCATGATTAGCAATTTCTTCTTTAATATTAGTACCCATTTCTAAAAAATATTTGCTAGGAGTTATTCCTTCAATATTTTCTTTAGTTGGTTCATTAATATATGGAAAAGTATCTGGCAAAATTTCATTAAATATGATTTTACCACAAGTTGTAATTAAATACTTGTCTTTTTGTTCATCTGTAAATAATTTATGTTTAAAAGAGTTTACAGGAACAATAATTCTAGTGTGTAAAGTAATTTCTTTTCTTTCATATGCCATTAATACTTCATTACTATTTTTATAAGCCTTACCTTCATTTTCTTCGCAAGACTTTTCAATAGTTAAATAACAGTTTCCAAGCACCATATCTTGTGATGGAGTTACAATTGGTTTTCCATCTTTAGGATTTAAAATATTATTGGCACCAAGCATTAAAATTCTAGCTTCGGCTTTGGCTTCTTCAGAAAGCGGTACGTGAACCGCCATTTGATCACCATCAAAATCTGCGTTAAATGCTGTACAAACAAGTGGATGCAAACGAATTGCTTTTCCGCCCACTAATTTTGGCTCAAAAGCTTGAATACCAAGTCTATGAAGTGTTGGCGCACGGTTAAGCATTACAGGATGTTCAACAATGACATCTTCTACTACGTCCCATACGGAATCGTCTCTTGTTTCAATTAACTTTTTTGCCCCTTTGATATTATGAGCTAAACCACGTTCCACAAGACCATGTATAACATGTGGTTTAAACAATTCTAAAGCCATTTCTTTTGGAATACCACATTGATACATTTTTAAATTTGGTCCAACTACAATAACGCTACGTCCAGAATAATCTACACGTTTACCAAGTAAGTTTTGACGAAAACGACCTTGTTTTCCTTTTAACATACTCGCTAAACTTTTTAAAGGACGGTTTCCAGCTGCAGTTACACTTCTTCCACGACGACCATTATCAAATAAACTATCCACCGCTTCTTGAAGCATACGTTTTTCATTTTGAACAATAATCGTTGGAGCACCAAGTTCTAATAATTTTTTCAAACGGTTGTTACGATTAATAATACGACGATATAGGTCATTTAAATCAGATGTGGCAAAACGTCCACCATCTAATTGTATCATCGGTCTTAATTCTGGTGGAATTACTGGTAAAACATTTAGAATCATCCATTCTGGACGATTATTTGATTCTTGGAATGCCACTAAGCAATCTAGTCGTTTTACTAATCGAATTCGCTTTTGGCCTGTTGCAGTTTCTAATTCTTCTCTTAAATCATTAACTTCTTTATCAATATCCACTTCTTTAAGTAAAGTTTGAATAGCTTCTGCTCCCATTCCTACTTTAAAAGCAGAACCATATTTTTCATAATATGCACGATACTCTTTATCTGATAAAGTTTGTTTTTTAGCAAGTGGTGCTGTACCTGGATCAAGTACAACATAGCTTACAAAATAAAGTACTTCTTCCAAATCTCTTGGTGACATATCTAGTACTAGACCCATCTTAGAAGGTACTCCTTTAAAGAACCATATATGACTACATGGACTAGCAAGTTCAATATGTCCCATACGTTCACGACGTACTTTTGATTTTGTTACTTCAACACCACAACGGTCACAAACAACATGTTTATATCTTAAGCGTTTGTATTTACCACAACTACATTCATAGTCTTTGTTAGGTCCAAAAATTTTTTCACAAAAAAGTCCATCACGTTCTGGTTTTAACGTACGATAATTAATAGTTTCTGGTTTCTTTACTTCTCCACAAGACCATTCACGAATTTTTTCGTCAGAGGCAATACCTATTTTTATTCCTTTAAAATTATTTACTTCTATCATAGGATATCACCGCCTTCCAAATCTTCTTCATTCAAATCATCTGGAAATTCCAAATCATCCAAATTGTTTTCTTCAAATTCGTCTTCCTCATCTTCGTCGTTCGTATTTTCTAATGTTGAGTCTTCTTCTACTGTATCCATATTTTCTTTTTCTTCTGTAACATTTAAATCAATTTCTTCAATACGCAGATTATCTTCTTTTTCTTCATCCTCTTCAATTTCTTTTAAATCCAAAAGATTATCATTATTATCTAAAATTTGAATATCTAAACCTAAAGCTTGGAATTCTTTTATTAATACTCGGAAAGATTCTGGAACTCCCGCTTGATTTACAGTTTTTCCTTTTACTAAAGCTTCATAAACTTTAACACGTCCTACAACATCATCCGATTTTATAGTCAATATTTCTTGTAAAACATGGGCCGCTCCATAAGCGTATAACGCCCAAACTTCCATTTCTCCAAATCTTTGGCCACCAAATTGTGCTTTACCACCTAATGGTTGTTGCGTAACAAGAGAATATGGTCCAGTTGCACGTGCATGCAATTTATCATCTACCATATGATGTAATTTTACCATGTACATTACACCTACGTTGATACGGTGTTCAAAAGGTTCTCCTGTACGACCATTGATAAGTTCTACTTTACCATCTTCATCCATTCCAGCTTCTTGCATTTCTTCATGAATATCTTCAAGATTTGCACCATCAAATACAGGAGTAGCGTATTTAACGCCTAATCGTTTACCAGCCATTCCTAAATGAACTTCTAGAATTTGACCAATGTTCATACGACTTGGCACACCTAGAGGATTTAACATAATATCAACTGGAGTTCCATCTGGTAAATAAGGCATATCTTCCTCTGGTAAAACTAAACTAATAACACCTTTATTTCCATGGCGACCGCTCATTTTATCTCCTACTTGAATTTTACGTTTTTGTATAATATAAACACGAATAATTTTGAAGACACCTGCTGGCATATCGTCGCTGTTTTCTTTCGTATAAACTTTAACATCATGAACAATACCATCTGCACCATGTTCTACCTTTAAAGAAGTATCACGAACTTCACGTGTTTTTTCACCAAATATGGCATGCAATAATTTTTCTTCACTGGTTAATTCTTGCACTCCTTTTGGAGTTACTTTTCCGACTAGAATATCGCCTTCTTTTACTTCTGTACCAATTCTTACAATACCTTCAGCATCCAAATTACGTCTAGCTTCTTCTCCTACATTTGGTATATCTCTTGTAATTTCTTCAGGTCCTAATTTGGTATCGCGACATTGAATTTCATAACGTTCAATATGCAAAGATGTGTATACATCATCTTTTACTAACTTTTCATTTAATATTACTGCATCTTCATAATTGTATCCATTATAGGTCATGAAAGCTACTGTCATATTTTTTCCAAGAGCTAACTCACCGTTTTGAGTACTTGGTCCATCTGCAATTACTTGTCCAGCGTGAACTTTATCTCCACATTTAACTAAAGGACGGTGATTTAAACTACTTGAAGCATTCGTTCTTTCAAAGTTAGCTAAATAATAAGTTTCTTTTGATTTGGTATTTTTAATAATAATCTTTAAAGCATCAGCATACTCTACTATACCATCAGTTTTAGAAACAACAGTACTTCCAGAATATTTAGCAGCTACGTATTCAACACCAGTACCAACAATTGGAGAATCGCATGTAAGAAGTGGCACTGCTTGACGTTGCATGTTTGCACCCATTAGTGTACGATTCGCATCGTCATAATCTAAAAACGGAATACAGCTTGTAGTGATAGCGACCAATTGACTAGGAGCTACATCCACAAAATTCACTTCTTCTCGTTTGCACATTACATTGTCTCCATTGATACGCACAAGAACTTCATCTTCTAAGATTCGATTGTTATCATCTAATTTAACTGTAGCTTGCGAAATGTAAAAATCCGCTTCTTCGTCTGCTGTCATGTATACAATCTCATCCATTTGTACTACACCATTTAAAACTTTACGATAAGGAGTAGTCATAAAACCGTACTCATTTATTTTGGCATATCCAGCAAGACTAGTAATAAGTCCTATATTTTGTCCTTCAGGCGATTCTATAGGGCATATTCTTCCATAGTGGCTGGCATTAACATCACGAACATCCATTCCAGCACGATCTCTTGAAAGTCCTCCAGGTCCAAGAGAGGATAAACGTCTTTTATCGGTTAATTCTGCTATAGGGTTAATTTGATCCATGAATTTAGATAGTTGTGAGGATCCAAAAAATTCTTTTAAAATTGCAGTAACAGGTCGAATGTTTATTAATGATTTTGGGGTTACATTTTCTAATTCTTGTGTAGTCATTCTTTCACGAATAACTCTTTCCATTCTTGACATTCCTGTTTTAAATTGATTTTGTATTAATTCTCCTACTTGACGTACACGACGATTTCCAAGGTGATCAATTTCATCGTCGTTTCCAAAACCATCATGTAAATTTAAATAGTAAGAAATAGAAGCATAGATATCCGAAATTGTTAATCTTTTAATATCGATAGATTGGTCATTACCAATAATTTTAACTACTTTCTCTGGATTTTTCTTATCATAAACAAGAATTTCTTGAACTGTATCAAAAGTATCCAATTCTTCGTTAATAATTACTTTTTTTGTTCCAAATCCATTTTTTAAAGCTGGCTTTATTTTTTCTAAAATCTCTTTGGTAACAACTTCTCCTTTTTTTGCAATTGTATCTTTTCCATCTTTAATATCCACAGCTAAAACTGCGTTTAAAAGTCGATCCGCTACGTTTAATTTTTTATTAAATTTATAACGGCCCACTTTAGCTAGATCATAACGAAAATGATCAAAAAATCTTGTCACCAATTGATTTTTAGCTGAATCCAAAGTAGCTGGTTCACCTGGACGTAATTTCTCATAAATCTCAATAAGTGCTTCATCTATATTTTTAGTGCTATCTTTAAGTAAAGTATTTTCTAAATAGAGATTCTCACCAAATACACTTTTAATGTCTTCGTCATTTGATAAACCAAGAGCTCTTAAAAACGTCGTTACAGGAACTTTTCTTGTACGATCAATTCTTACATACATTACGTCTCTTGCGTCAAGTTCATATTCTAACCAAGTTCCACGATTTGGTATAACTTCACCTGAAATAATACGACGTCCATTTTTATCAATTTCTCTTTTAAAATAAATGCTTGGACTTCTAACAAGTTGTGAAACAATAACACGTTCTGCTCCGTTAATAATAAAAGTTCCAGCATCTGTCATTAAAGGCATATCTCCAAGAAAAATTTCTTGTTCTTTCACTTCACCTGTCTCATGAATAAATACACGTGCTTGTACTTTTAATGGTGCTGCATAATTCACCATTCTTTCTTTTGATTCTTTTACCGAATATCTAGGCGTATCAAAAGAATAGTCACCAAAGTCAATGGTCACATTTCCTGTAAAACTTTCTACTGGAAACAACTCTTCAAATGTCTCTTTTATTCCTTCTTCTAAAAACCAATTGTATGATTTTTTTTGGATTTCTAACAAATCCGTAAGTTCCATAGTATTTTTTGATTTTGAAAAACTTCTTCTTTCCGCATAGTCGCCAAATTTTTTTAGTTTAAATGCCACGATTTCACCCCATCCAATATTTTTTCAAATAACCTAATTTTGCAAAAAAATTAACACGTCACCAATTTATAATTTTAACAGTAATCATTTTTTATGTCAACTTCTTTTTTGCACTAAAAATATAAAATCCTTTTTCTTTTTTTTCAACTCTAATTTCATAATTCATTTGCATTTTTTTAAACACACTTTTCGCTCCTTGGTCTTTCCGCATTACAAACCATAATTTCCCAGATTCTTTCAAATGATCTTTTGCATTATCTAAAATATTTATAACAACTTCTTTGCCAGCGCGTATAGGAGGATTTGTAAAAATTAAATCGTATTTTTTTTCAACATTTTCATAAATATTGCTAAGCAAAGAATTTATCTCTATATTGTTTTCTTTTGCATTCATTTTAGTTAAATGCACCGCTCGTTTGTTTACATCAATTAAAGTAGCTACACAATTTAAAATTTTAGCAAGTACAATTCCTATAAATCCGTAGCCACATCCAACATCTAATAATTCTTCTATTGTTTCCGTGTTTTGTTTTAAAAATGTCTCTACAAGTAATCGACTTCCATAGTCAATTTTGTTTTTCGAAAAGACGCCATTATCACTATAGAAATGAAATATTTGATTTTGATACTTATATTCGATTATTCGAAGTTCGCTTTTTAAAGATTCGTTGTTTGTAAAATAATGTTCCAAAAAATCACCATTTTTCTAAAGACTAACTATACAAAAAATTATAAAATAAAAAAAATGAAAAGTCAATGACAATTTGTACATTTTTTGTTGACTTTTCATAATAAATATGATTATTTATCTTTTTTAAAGTATCCTTAACACTTGTAGTTCTATAAATATTAATCTGTATGTTTTATCTTTAAATAGCACCGTCTTATATATTCATCAGTCATACCCGCTATAAAATCAATTACTTTGCGTGCAGTTGACGTTTCCTTTAAATAATTCTCATCCATATCGTTTAAAAAGTTTTTAAAAATATCAGAAGATTTTTTATTGGTATTAATATCACGCTTGTATGTTTCAAACAAAGTATAAAACATCATTTCATACTCTTCTACTTGTTTTCTAGTATTCGCTTTTTTGTAAATATACTCCATATTGAATTCTTTCAAATCCAGTAACGCTTTAAAAATTGACGGACTCATTTTGATATAAGGTTTTCCCTTGCTATTTTTTATAATATCACTTACAAAAGTATTTACTATATTTTTGTTATCTTCTCCAAGCAACTTCGTAATGTTTTTAGGAAGTTTTTCTTTTTTTATGATGTTTAATCGTAAAGCATCTTCAATATCTTTTCCTATGTAGGCAATAATATCACTAATGCGTACCACGCATCCTTCAAGCGTCATTGGTCTTAGTTTTTTTATGATGCTTTTATCTCGATAAGATAAATTGTATTCTTTTAAAAAATCTTCTTTTGTTTTTGATATAGGTTCATATTTATCTAAAGGCAATTCGCCATTATGACACATAATTGCATCTAATACTTGTAGAGTAATATTTCTTCCTTTCCCATTTTGTTCAAGAGTCATAAGAACTCTTACACTTTCTATGTTATGATGAAAATATCCTTCATCGTTTTCTAAGCTAATTTTGTTCAAAATAGTTTCTCCAGTGTGTCCAAATGGAACATGGCCTAAATCATGTCCTAGTGCTGCTGCTTCAATTAAATCTTCATTTAGATTTAAATTTCTACCTATTGTCCTAGCAATTTTGCTTACCAATTGTACATGAATCATTCGTTTTGTAACGTGGTCGTTTTCGTTAAAGCTAAACACTTGAGTTTTATCTGAATATCTAGAATAGCTCAAAGAATAAAGTATTCGATCAATATCGCGAAAAAAGGGAGTACGGTATTGATCTTCTATCTCTTTTTTGAACCGCAAAGCAGATTCATTTGGACAGGCATATACACTTAACATAAAATCACTCCTCTATGACTCTTCATTAGGATTTTCAGCTTGCAACTTTACAAGGACTTCTCTTGGTTTCGAACCGTTTTGTGGCCCTATTATACCACGTTCTTCTAATAAATCAACGATTCTTGCGGCACGATTGTACCCTAAGCGAAATCTTCTTTGTAAAAGAGATGCACTCACTTTACCAGTTTCTACAGCAAATTTTACGACTTCATCATAAATTGGATCATCGATATCGTCATTTAATGGAACCGCTTCAACAGACCCACTGCTCTCTACATTTACATTTGTTAAAGATTCATCGTAACTTGCCTCTTGTTGACTTGATACAAACTTTATAATTTTGTTGATTTCATCATCAGAAATATAACAGCCTTGAATACGTGTGGGAAAAGGATCTCCCATTGGTAAATAAAGCATATCACCTTTTCCAAGTAACTTTTCTGCTCCAGGAGCATCCAAAATAGTACGTGAATCAATATAACTTGCAACAGAAAACGCTATACGTGATGGAATATTGGTTTTAATAACACCTGTAATAATATCCGTAGATGGTCTTTGTGTTGCTACAATCAAATGAATTCCTGCAGCACGAGCAAGCTGAGTAATTCGCATGATAGAATCTTCTACTTCTTTTTTGGCTACAATCATCAAATCAGCCATTTCATCCACTATAACAACTAAATAATTCATTTTTGTTTCTAAAGACTCTGGATGTTGTTTGTTTTCTTCTTCTATCTTTTTGTTGTAGTCTGCAATATTTTTTACTCCTTTGGCAGCTAAAACTTTATAACGTTTGTCCATTTCCACTACTACTTTTTGTAATACCAAAGAAGCTTTTTTGGGATCTGTAACAACTGGCGCTAACAAATGAGGTACTCCATTGTAATTCGATAATTCTACTTGTTTAGGATCCACCAAAACCAATTTCACTTCATCAGGTCGATAATGCATTAATAAAGAAATGATAATGCTATTGATACAAACAGATTTACCACTACCCGTAGATCCAGCTACCAACAAATGTGGCATTTTGGCTAAATCTGCGTTAATAGTACGTCCAGCAATATCTTTTCCTAAGGTGACCAAAAGCCCTTTTTTAATTTTTTCTGGATTCGCATCCCCAATCACTTCTTTAATTTTTACCGCACTAACTTCTTTATTTGGGATTTCTACACCAATCGTACTTTTTCCAGGAATAGGTGCTTCAATACGAACGTCTT
>CANPIH010000024.1 GCA_947574085.1 uncultured Mycoplasmatota bacterium
CCATGGAGAACTTGTTCCAAACGATAAAAACTTAAAACCAATAGATGTAGAAAGTATTCTTGATGATGTACCCTATGAAATACCAGAGAATTGGAGATGGGTTCAGTTCAAAAATGTTGGAGGAATTGTTGGAGGAGGAACACCTAAAACAGAAATTCAAGAATATTGGAATGGACAAATAAGTTGGATAACTCCAGCAGATATGAAAACAAAAGAAAAATATATAGAAAAAGGAAAGAAAAATATAACCGAAAAAGGATTAAAAGAATCATCAGCAAAATTAATACCAAAAGGAAGTATAATAGTATCCAGTCGTGCCCCAATAGGATATATAAAAATAGCCCAAAAAGAAATGAGTACAAGTCAAGGATGCAAAACAATAGTACCAAATCCAAAAGTAATATCAGAATATGTGTACTATTATACAAAAGGGATAAAGAAACACTTAGAAGAAATAGGAACAGGAACGACATTTAAAGAAATATCAGGAAAAAAATTAGGAGAGGTACTAATACCTCTACCCCCAATAGAAGAGCAAAAAAGAATAGTAGAAAAACTAGAGGAATGTTTCGAATTAATAGATAAGTTATAAAAAAAGGACTTTTCCTAATGTTTAGGAATGGTCCTTTTTTTGTTTAAATTATTTTTTTTTAAAGAGATAAATAAAATAGGAATGGTTATTAAAAATACAATACAAGTAAATATTGGGAAAGCGTAATAAATTATTAATTCATTTGTGTAAAACTTACCTATAATGGAAAAGGAAATAAAGAAGCAAATGATTACTAAGAAAGCATGAAATAAGTGTTTTCCTTTTTTAGGTATTAATTCTTTTGCCATCAAGGAAGACATTGATAAATAAACAAACACATCAAATATCCAAGAAAGAGCGACAATATTTTCTATTTTTTCAATAAAATCCAAAATCTTAATTTCTTTTAAAATAATGTATTCAGGAAAACGGTAGATAGTAGCAAGGAGTGGTCCTACAATGGCTATAATTAAAAACATTTTAGCAATTAAAGTGAAGGAACCAAAAAGATAAGACCAAGTGCTTTTGCTTTTGTTCGTAATTAACATTAAGATGGAAGGAGATACGGATAAGCTAGTGTAATAAAATACGGATTTAAAAAAATCGGGTAATGGCGTTACAAAAAGTGGTTTTACATTTTCTAAACTTGCATAGCCACACAAAGCACATAACGATAATAAGGTTAAAAGAACTGATATAGGAAATAGACAAGTTGCCACACGAAAAGTTGTTGTTGGGCCATTCTTAGCAATACGTATTAAAAGAAGGGCTAGAGGAAGCGAAATAAACCAAATAGGAGTTCGTATTAAAAAGAAGGAAGAAGCAAAAAGTTGAATAAAGGTTAGTCCTTCACATAGTAAAGCAAGAGCATACAGAATGAACACAATTCGTAAGAAAATACCCAGTCCTTTCATTTCTTTTAAAACATCATTTAAACTTTTTTCTCCTTTGTATTTTTGTATTTTATTAATAAAGAAAATAAAAAACAATCCGATAATCGTACCTACAGAAAAACTAAGAAAACTATCTTGTTTGGAAAGACCAATGATAACGGAAAATCCTATTCCTAAAAATAAAGCTCGAGTTAAAAAATAATTAACTGAAAAATTTTCTAATTTGCTTGTCATTCTTCCACCTCAAATATTAATCCATTTCTATTAATAATTACTTTGGCATCGTATTCATAATTTAAATTTTTAAAATCAATATCTTGTTTGTTTTTTTGGTAATAAATTTGTTTGATTTTTAAAATATCACTATCGTATTTTAAAGAAGTCTCCATTACTTTTTTCATATCGTTTTTTAATTTTTCTTCTACTTTTTCTTGTATACTTTCATAGGTACTTACTTTTTTAAAATCCATTTTACAATGATTTTCAACAATTCGAGTTTCAATTTCGCTCTTAATTTTTACTGTATCTTTTTCTATTTCTACTTCTGATTTCGGATGATTAAACGTAGTTAAAACAATAAATTCATTTTCATCATTAGGGCATTTTACATTAAAATGTATTTCTTCAGATTCTCCATTCATAACATTAAAAGTTGCACTTTCTTCTTCCGTTAAGAAAAGTTGCATATCATACCCTTTAAAGATAGCTAGTGGTCCAAGTTTTAAAATTCCATTTTCTATTGCAACAGACGTTGCAAAGGTATCTTTTCTAGGATCAATAATATTGGTAACAAATTTTTCATAATTTAGTTTTGCAGCAATATTATTGGTAAATAAAGCGCTATCAATTAAGTTTGCTATTGCGGTACTGGCAACAGGATTGTTAGTGTCGGTATTATGAATGATGTTAAATGCTGTAGTATCTTTAGCAACTACAAGAAAAAAGATATTGCGAATATGATTGTCTCGAATCAAAAAGTCAATAATTTCTTTGGTATGTTCTTTTGCGACTTCTTCCCCAATAACTAGAGTTTTTAAATGAGCGAGATAGGGAATTTTAGCTATTTCTAAGGAGGCATCTGCAAACGCTTCGGAAATAGAAGTTCCACTTCCTTCTGTAAGGTAGACTTTAGGGGCATCAGGATCATCGTCTTTGTTAACTGTGTTTAATATTTCAAAAGAAACTTGAAATGCATTTTCTTGATAATCAATGGAAATTCCTGAAACAATTGCCATATCATTCAGTTCCGTATAATCGTAACAACCACTTGTTAAGAATAAAAGAGTAACAAAAAGAATAAAGTATTTCTTCACGCAACATCACTCCTTTGTTTGATTTGATTTTTTTTAGCTAACACTTTACTACGTTTGGTATCGTTTACATATTTTACTTTGAATAATGTTTTTTTAATATAAGTAAAGTCAAAAGGAACGATAGGGTAATAATAAGGTTTTCCAGCAGATCTTATACTTGTGATATGAATTAAAAAGTAAATAAGAGCAAGAGCAATTCCGTAAAGTCCATACATGGCAGCAAGTATTAAGAAAACGAATCGAAAATATCGTATGGCATTGATGACTTCTAGTTCTGTAAATATCAAACTGGTAATAAATGTAAAAGCAATAATAATAATCATAATTGGACTAACAATACCCGCAGAAACTGCCGCTTCTCCTAAAACCAAAGCTCCAAGTATTGAAATCGCACTTCCATAGCTACTTGGGAACCGTAAATCACTTTCCCTTAATATTTCACAGACAATAATCATGACGATGGCTTCTATAATAGTTGGAAAAGGAACTCCATCGTTTTGACCCGCAAAATTAACAAGAAGACTGGTTGGAATCGTTTCCATATTAAAATTGACAAGAGCTATGTATACACCAGGTAACATCATTGTAAAGAAAAAAGAAGCAAATCTTAATATTTTTAAAAAATTTACATTGACGTTTCGATTGTAATTGTCCACAACAGGATTGATAAAATCGGCAAAGAAAGAAGGAAGAATTAAAACAAAAGGAGAAGTGTCCACCATAATACAGACTTTTCCTTCTAAAAGAGCTGTTGCAATTACATCGGGTCTTTCACTTTGGGAAATCGTTGGAAAGGGAGTATTTTCATCTTCTGATAAAATATTGGCAATATTTCCAGCATCAATAATGCCATCCACATCAATAGAATTCAATTTTTCTTTGAGAGAATTAACGATAGACATATCCGTAATATCATCAAAGTATAAAATTTGAACCTTTGTATTCGTTTTTCTTCCCATATTTAAGTCATCACTTTTTAAATGGCTTGATTTAATACGACGTTTTAAAAGTCCTAAGTTGATTTGAATGTTTTCGGTAAAAGCATCACTAGGCCCATAAATGGATTTTTGAACTTCTGGAACACTTACACTACGATTGATATCGGCTTTGGTTTCAAACGCTAAAATTTCTTTGGTAGTCAAAACAATCGTAAACCCATTAGTTAAATAGTATTCAATTTGATCGGGTTCCGTTATTTTTACTGTATTGGGTCCAGGAATAATACTTTCGATATCTCCCATTTTTACACCCTTTAGATTGTTAATCGAAGTAAGTTGCTTTAGAATATAATCGTTTACTTTATCGCTTCCTGTAACGGTTTCTAAATAAATGACATAAATGTCTTTAAAATTTTTTGTTTTGATTTTTTTGACAACAAAATCGGTATTTTTTTTAAATTCTTCTTGTAATCTTTTTAAGATTTTTTCTTGCATAAATTTCACCATTTTTAGTATTCTCCCAAAAATTGGCTAGTATACCTAATTTATTGTATAATGAAAAGGGTGTATTTGTATGAATGAGTTGAAAATTGAAAAGTTAGACCATCAAGGAAGAGGAATTGCCTTTTTAGATGGAAAAGTAACGTTTCTTAAAAACGCATTGCCTAATGAAATCGTTCTTGGCAAAATTATTCATTCTTCTAAAAATTACAATATAGGAGAAGTAGTAGAATATAAAAAGAAAAGTGAATCTCGTACAAAAGCTTTTTGTCCTTATTATAATCTATGTGGTGGCTGTGACTTAGAACATATGACTTACGAAGATTCTATGCGTTTTAAAAAGGAAAAAGTAGAAAATATTTTAAGAAATTCAAAAGTAGAGTTTCCAAAAATAGAAATAATAAAAAACGAAAGTCCTAAAGAATATCGAAACAAACTTTCTCTAAAAGTAAAAAAGGGAACAATTGGTTTTTATGAAGAAAAAAGTCATTCTTTAATTGATATTGAAACTTGTCCGCTTGCCAAAAAAAGTATAAACGATTGTCTAAAAAAATTAAAAACACTAAAGATTCAAAATGGTGCTATTACAGTTCGTAGCAATTGGAATGAAGAGGTATTACTTATCATTCAAACGAATGATCAAATTGATTTTAAAATAGAAAATTTTTCTAATGTGAAAATAGTTGGTGTTGTACAAAATGGAGAAACAATATATGGAAATAATTTTTTCTATGAAAGAATAAATGGATTTTTATTTAAAGTAAGTTACGATGCTTTTTTTCAAATCAATCCTTATGTTACACCAAAACTTTTTTCTTGCGTTATAAATTGTATAAAAAAAGACAATGTTGTTTTGGATTTATTCTCAGGAGTTGGAACTTTAAGTTTGCTTGCTAGTAAGTCTGCTAAGAAAGTATATAGTATCGAGATAGTACAAAACGCGGTTCTTGATCATTTAGAAAACATTAAGTTAAACCATATCACAAACTGTTTTCCTATTTTAGGGGACGCTTTTAAAGTCATTTCTAAGATTGAAAAAGATTATGATACTATTGTAGTAGATCCTACTAGAAAAGGATTAAGTGAGGAAACTTGTCAGTTTCTATTAAAGAGTGATGTCAAAAAAATCGTTTATGTATCCTGTAATCCCATGACACTTGTAAGAGATTTAAAGGTATTAGTAACAGCCTACAAAATAGAAAAATTCTATCTTTTGGACATGTTTAGCTTTACTCATCACGTGGAATGTGTGTGCGTGTTAGAAAGACGATAACCTTTATAAATAAAGGAAAAATGGGCTGTTCAGTAGGCAAGAAAACAGATAAAATAAAAAAACGATGTAGAAAAGAAATAAAAAATTTGCATAGTTTCTTTTTTTTCGATAAAATCATATTAGAAAGTGAAGTTAGAAATGAAAAAAATTTTAATTTTGTGTTTATGTAGTCTTTTTCTATTTGGTTGTCAAAGCAAAGGAAAAAGTAAATCTTATAAAGAGTTGATGGCAGAAAAAGAATACACAATAGTGGATGTTCGTACCAAAGAAGAATACGAGACCAGTCATATTAAAGGGGCTATTCATATTCCTTACGATGAAATCAATGAAAAAACAAATTTAGAGAAAGATAAAATTATTTTTGTTTATTGTAAAAGCGGAAATCGTAGTGGAAAAGCTTACCAAACTTTAAAACAGTTAGGCTACGAAGTTTACGATTTAGGAGCTTTTTCTACCATAGATTTAGAAAAGGAATAAATAGTTATGTTAAAAACGATTACGATAATGTTATCTTTTTTAACATCGCTTTGCTTTTTTAGAATTTATTAGAAAAATAAAGAGATTATTACTTTTGTACTCGGGCTTATTTGGTTTTTTATAGCCATTCTAAATTTTTTAGATAAAAAGAAAGTAGGAAAATATGTTAGAAGTAAAAATAAAAAAAGAAGTTGAATCAAGATGTGGAATCCAATGTAGTGCATGCCATTTTAAAGAAGAACAAGTTTGTACGGGTTGCTTAAAGATTACAAAACCTTTTTGGGGAGACGTATGTCCGATTAAAAATTGTGTTGAAGAAAAAAAATTCAGTTGTTGTGGCGAGTGCCAAAGCTTTCCCTGTGATTTGTTAAAAAGTTTTTCATATGATGAAAAACAAGGAGACAATGGAAAAAGAATAGAGAATTGCACCATGTGGTGTCAAAAACAATAGTCTTGGGAATTTATTTAAAATGAAAAAGAAAATAATAAAATACAGTATTTTGTTCTTTAGTTTAGGAACAATTCTTTTACTTTTTATCAATTTTTTTGTAGTGGAAACTACCAAAAGACAAATTTTAGATGGATCAAAAAGAACATCTATAAAAGATGTCGACGCTATTCTTGTTTTAGGTGCAGGTATTTGGAAAGATAAACCAAGTCCTATGCTCGAAGATAGACTTTTGGAAGCTATAAATTTGTATGAGCAGAACATAGCACCAAAAATCATTATGAGTGGGGACCACGCTAGAGTGGAATACGATGAAGTGAATAGTATGAAATCTTTTGCTATTGAAAAAGGAATCCCTTCAGAAGCTATTTTTATGGATCATGCTGGTTTTTCTTCTTATGAAAGTATTTATCGAGCAAAAGAAATATTTGGTGTTAAAAAAATGATAATTGTAACACAAAAATATCATTTGTATCGAGCTTTATACATTGCAAATCAATTGGGTATAGAAGCTTATGGTGTGCCATCCAATCCAAGAAACTATGTAGGGCAAACCAAACGAGAAATACGAGAAATTTTAGCGAGAAATAAAGACGTATTCCAATGCATTTTGAAACCAAAACCAACTTATTTAGGAGAAGCTATTCCTATAACTGGTAATGGTGATATTACAAACGATTAAATAGCCACTTTGCATTTTACTTTTAATTTAGATTTAAGAAATAGGTGAATGAATGATTGTATACGATAAATATTTTTTATTTACTATGATAACAATTATAGTAACAAGATGGTTTGTTTATGTATTTAATAGACCCAGTCCTACTATAAAGAATTTTAGAACACATCATTGGATGTATGGATTATTATTTACGATCCTACTTTTTTGTCTTTCAAATTTTTATAGAAATATATATTTATTATCAATAAGCATGGGTGTATTTTTAGATGAAATAGGCTTTATTATAATTAGAGGAAAAACACATGAAGATAATTACAGTCCTAAGTCCTTTATAATATTGCTTTTATTTGTTCTTCTTTTGTTTTTATTTAGAGAGATTATTGTTAATTTTTATTTCCATGTTTACAATTAGGAAAATAAAAAAGTGTTTTTTTAAGCACTTTTTAACCTAAAGCAATATCTAAAATCATCATTACTGAAAAGCCAATTAAAGTAAATAAAGCCATTAAATCTTTCTTTTTGTTGGTTTGACTTTCTGGTATTAATTCTTCTACAACTACATAAATCATAGCACCCGCTGCAAAAGCAAGTAAAAATGGTAGTAGTATACGTACTTTTATAACCAATAACGCACCTATAATTCCAGCGATAGGCTCTACAATACCACTTAGTTGTCCTAATAAAAACGCTTTGTTTCGACTCATTCCTTCACGACGTAGTGGCATAGAAACGGCAGTTCCTTCTGGAAAATTTTGAAGTCCGATTCCAAGTGCCAGAGTCCATGTTGCCGCGAGTGTTGCACCATCTAGCCCATAAATAACTGAACCAAATGCCACTCCCACAGCCATACCTTCTGGAATGTTGTGAAGTGTAATAGAACTTATTAACATAAAGCAACGTTTAAAACTTGTTTTTTTATCTTTTTTCTTTGGATTTCGTTTTTCATAAATATCATAAACTTTATCTCCAATAAATAGTAAAAGTCCTCCTAAAAAGAAACCTATAAACACGACAAGCCAAGGAATAAGTTCTAAACTTTCCGCCATCGTTATGGCAGGAGCAATAAGTGAAAAAAAGGATGCAGCAATCATAACACCACCAGCAAATCCAAGCATACCATCCATTAAATTTTTATTAATACGTTTAAAAAAGTATACAAGTGATGCACCAATGGCTGTAATACTCCAAGTAAATAAAGTGGCTAGTCCCGCTTGTAAAATAGGATGTAGATTTAAAATTGTTTCAATCATAATTTCCTCCCTTACTTTATAGACTATTCCACTAGATAAAATAAGAATGGGCCTTTATCTTTTACTGAAAGAAAAAAATTTACCTAAACAACTTTCAGTATGTTTGTTTAGAAGACTAAATATTGCTTGTGATATTGCTCATAAGTCTAAACTTGTTTATTTAAAAAAATCATAAATTTTAGAATAAAACATACAATTTATAAAAATAGAAAAAGAGAAGATTATATGAACGCAAATGAATACAAAATAGATTTTACAATACCTAGGGGAATTACTGGTCCTACTGGACCTATTGCTAATGAGCCAAGCATTTACGTTACGTACAATCCTTCTTCAACGAATGGCAATTTAATGATTTTAGATACATTTAAATCTCCGCCAAATTCTTCTTCTTTTACGTCTGATGATGAATATATCTATTTTACAGATACAGGGTACTTTCAATATACTTTAACAGGAACGATTAAAGAGACAAACACAAATCTAGGTGCAAGCGTTATCTTAAGAACTAGAAATACTAGTGGTGTCTCAAATAATTTAATTTCAATAGAATTGCAAGCGGGAACCAAAGAAATATTTTTTTCTCAAACCAAAGTGGGAGAATATGGTTCTTTGCAAAAAGTGGCTATTATTTTTCAAAAAAATGAAAATTCAGACGCTTTATTAGAAAATGTTTCTTTATATATAAAACGTTTTTCTTTTCAAAAATTGTAAAAATTGGAGGAGACTATGAATTTGGATTCAGACTATACACTTGATTTCATTATACCTGAAGGACCAACAGGACCCGTAGGTCCTATTGGGATTACAGCAATTTTTTATACAAATTTAGAAAACACTTCTTCCGTTGGTTATTTAACTTTAGTAAGAACTACCATTGTACCAAGTAATACTAATTTGTTTACATATACAAATAACACGATTCTTTTAAATGAAGTAGGATATTATGAAATTTCTTTTAGTGGAAGATTAAAAGAAGCGGGATCAAATACAACTGCTTTTGTAATTATAAAAACCGAAGACAATGGAGTAGAAGAAAATTTTATGACCATTTCATTAGACAATTCACAAGAAATTTATTTTTCACAAACAAAAATTTTAAAGGCAAATTCTTCTGTTCGATTAGTTATAGAATTTAGTAAAATTAGTACTTCCAATGGAATTTTAGAAAATGCTAATTTAATTATTAAAAAGTTTCCTTATTAAAAAGGAAAATTTTTTTATTTTGGAACAATTTTTTTTCTTTTTCATAAAATAACGTAAAGATAATTTATTGTTATAAAAATGAAAAAAACTCCAACCATCAAAAAGTTAACGAATCATTTAAAAAATTGTTAAAAGTCAATCTAACATATTGTGATTCTTACACAATTAAATTTTATTGAAATAAAAATATAAGAGTTAGTGAAATAAAAGTATTAAGGTTTAAAAATTAAAATTTTAAAGTAGGAATTAAAAAGTGACTTTTAATTAAAAGAAAGGAAAAAATATATGAAATCAAAAAACTTTGTATTGGATTTTACAATTCCTCAAGGTCCAACTGGTCCTGTAGGCCCCTCCAATGGATTGAATGCTTATGGAGGAATCTATAGTAATTGTTTAAATGTATTGCATTTGGATAAAGATAATTCTGTGATTCTTCCCCTAAGTGATAAAATGCTTGCAAACCATATGAATTATTTTACAGAAAATAGTATCACAATTGAGCAAAATGGTACATATGAAATAAGTTTTGTTGTCGATGTTGCAACTTCTCAAAAAGCAAATATAACTTTATCTGTTTGGGATAATGGAAATTTGGTTATAGCAACAGAAAAAACCAAATCTTTAGCAAGCAATGAAAAAACTGTATTTAGCGGTAATACAATTTGTAATTTGCAAAAAGATAGTATTATAAGAATTACTGTTGCCTCTGATGAAATAACAGAAGTGGCCATAGATGAGAATGCAAGTCTTGTGATAAAAAAAATAGATTAATGTAAATAAAGATATATTAGTTTTAAAGGTATATCTTTTTTTATAAAACGAAAACAAATAAGACAAACCTACATACGGAATCTTCTTGTTTTTCATATATTATTTATGAAAGGAGAGAAACATGAACAATAGTAGAGAATATCAAAAAGCGTGTGAGTATGTGGAAAATTACAATAAAAATCATTCTGTACAAGGATGTTGTTGTTCAAATCGTGGCATTATAGGTCCAACGGGTCCGACTGGACCGCAAGGACCCGCAACTGTAACAGTTGGTAGAACAATACAGGGTATTCCAGGTAGTGAAGCGTCTGTAAAAAATGTAGGAACCAATGAAAATTCAATATTGGAATTTACGATTCCTTCAGGATTAAATGGTGCAACTGGCCCTATGGGTCCACAAGGAATTCAAGGACCTTCAGGCTCTATAGGACCAACAGGACCCATGGGTACACAAGGGTTACCAGGTGTAACAGGACCTACTGGACCACAAGGAATTCAAGGGGAAACAGGACCAACAGGTCCAGCTGGTGAAGATGGAGTATCACCAACATTTTTGATAGGGAAAGTTATAACAGGTACCCCAGGTACACCTGCAAAAGTAACTATTACACCATCAAATTAAAAATTAGAAAGGAAAAAAAATATGGATTTTAATGATATAAAAGCATTAGATGCAAATAATGCACCAAGTTATACAATTGATTTTGTTATACCTCAAGGGGAAACAGGTCCAGTTGCTCCATATCCATATTTCTTCTATTTTATATAAGCAGAGTTCGTTTCTTATTAAAGAATAATAATTAACGTAAATGCTAAAAAAATGCTTAAAATATAAATCACAATAAACTTTTTGCTTTGTTCTCTATTTTAAACTTATTTTTACTATTTTAATTCTTATATTATTTTATTATCGGGGCATATAAACAAAAAAATTATATCTTTTTTAAAATAATTTTCAGGTGAGAAGTATGAATAGAAATCGACTTGTTTTTATTAGAGAATTTTTGGAAATGACTCAAAGACAGATGGCTTCTTTCTTAGATGTACCTAAGTCTAATTATGCCAAATGGGAAACAAAAGAGGCCGTTATTCCATTAAAATATTTATTAAGATTATGTAATAAAACACATTTTTCTTTAGATTATGCCCTAGGACTTAAAGATTGCAAAGAAAAGGCTATTTTGAATTTGAAATACAATAAAATACGAATTGGTAAAAATATTAGAAATCTTCGCTCCCAATATCATTTATCCCAAAAAGAATTTGCAAAAACTATTTTTACCACTCAATCTGTAATTTCCAATTATGAAAATGGAAAGACTAAAGTACAAACAACTTTTTTATATATAATTTGCCTAAAGTACAAAATATCTGCAGATGCCATACTAAACAATGAACCTACGGAGATTTATCATGCTTAATTATCAAAAAACAGGAAATTTTATACGTGAAGAAAGGAAAAAATTAAATTTTTCTCAAGAACAATTGGGAAATTTGTTGTATGTTACAAGGCAGGCCGTTAGTAAATGGGAATGTGGAAAATGTATGCCTGATTGCAATTCACTTCTTCAGTTGAGTAAAATTTTTTCAGTATCTCTAGACGAAATTATTTCTGGAAAAAGAAAACAAAAGAAAAGTAGATTCATTTTTTTTATTTTTCTTTTAGTGCTTTTATTGTTTCTTTTTATTTTAACCATATTGATAATAGAATGTTAATGTTTTTATTTATGTATCTAAAATTATTAAATTTTTTGTTACTTTATATAAAAACTATAAGATCAATTTTTATTAGAAGAGTATTTTAAAGTTATATTAAAAGATTAGTTAAAAAAATTGATAATTTTATTTTATCAATTTTTTTAGTTTTATTAAAAATACATTAAAGTTGGATTATTTTTTTATTTGTATAGCCTCAATCTCTCTTCCATAAATACCTGCGTATCCTTGATTGGTATTGTCTGCTTTGCGTATCCAAGGAAGAAAGCCTTTATCTCCTTTTACTTTTACTCGATATGTTGCATCTTTTATTCTTACTCCATCAATCGGGTGATTAAGATTTCCAGCATAATCGTTTCTTCCTTTAACCCAAGGTAGCCATTTTTTTAAAATCTTATCGTGGACTTGTACTTCTAATTTATCAACGTAAATAGCACTTATAGAATTTCCAAAATTTCCAGCATAGTCATTTGTTCCCATTGTAACATTTGGCAACCATTTTTTCTTTATCAAGTCATAGGCTTGATAGGTGCTGGTTGTTTCTTTTTTTATACTAAAATAGTTATAATAAGAAGTACAACAGGATTTTGACATGGATTTGGATTCATCTCCATACCATTTTCTAGGCTTAACGTCAATATGAGTATAGGAACTATTTCCACCACATTTATATCCGATTCCAAATTGATGTCCTAAATCTTCTAAGGCTAAAGCAACGTATTTACTATCAATTACTTTACCATCTTTATTTGTAAATTTAATATCACAAGCATAACCCTGATGTGTATCACTTCCGGTTCCGCCAATATTTTTTTCATGCAATTCACATCGATATCCACTTGAAATATCTCCTCTTATAGCTCCAATTTTTTTCATGACATTTTCCAAAAGAACAGGTAAAGAATCGGCAATTACAATTTTGTGCTTTCTTCCACATTTGCATTTCCACTCAGACACATTATAATGGATTGTTAGTTGAGTAGTATCGTTGTAATTATATTCTATTAATTTCATAAGTACCTCTTTATTTTTATGCTTTCGATTTCACTTTTTCATTCTTTTTCTTTATTTTCTTCCTCTTTGTTTATTAGCATTTTTAAAATGATATTAAGATTATGAAAAACATCATAAATTCCACCCGCAGCAATTCCAGATACAGCAATTGCTAAATTAAAGTCATGAGTAAAAAACCATTCTATAACAGCAATACTTATACCAATTAACATATTTTGAATAGGAATTAAATAATTTTCAAACCAAGGCATTTTTTTAGAAATTCTTCCTGTAATCCAAGAAATAAACAAAGATATTGTGCAAAACAATGGAGTTGTTTCTTGCATTAGAAATAAGAAAATAATAAATTGCACTTCGAAAGCATTTTATTATATTTTAGCAATATTTTTTACCTCCTTTCTATATTCATCATAAAGTACTATTTTTTTTATGAAAAGCAACCATAAGTTTCCTTTCTTATATTTCAATAGAAACTTATGGTTGCTTGTCGTTTATTGTTTTCTTGCTTATTCTTAAAAACAGAAAGGAGAAAAAGATATGTAAGCAATACAACTTAAAAATAATAGTCTTAAAAAAGAAAGAGGATGATAAAAATGAATTTAGACGATTTATATTTTAAAGATAATTTTACTAAAGAGGGAAATAAGGTTGATTTAGAAATTAATAAACTAACAGCAGAATGTATAAGCAGTAAAAATAATGCCTTTCGTTTAGATAATAGTGGAAATTTAAATGTACATTCTATAACTACGGAAGTACCAATTGTTACAGAATCCAAAATTGATGTTTTGTATCCAATAGGATCAATTTATATGAACGTTAACCCAATAAATCCTGATGTAATATTAGGTGGTTCATGGGAAAAAATTAAAGATCGATTTTTACTTGCAAGTGGAGATCATTATATCAATAACGCCATCGGAGGAGAAGCAACACATCAATTAACACTAAATGAAATGCCCAGTCACAATCATGGAATGAGTACAAATGCAAGTTTTACAGTTGGAAATAATAAGGGTACAGGAATATCTGGAATACTTGCAGATGTTTCTGGTTGGGGTTCTTATAAAAATGCAGATTGGTATGCTATGGCTGTTGATTATAATGGTGGAAATTTAGCACACAACAACATGCCCCCTTATTTAGTTGTTAATGTATGGAAGAGGATTGCTTAAAGATGAAAGAAATCGTTAGTTTACGAAAACCACGTGAAAAACACTTTTTAAATGAAGATGGATCATTTACTGCTTATGTTTACGACGAAGACATTCATTATTTGAAAAATGGAAAATATGTTGAAATTGATAACTGTATAGTAGAAAAAGATGACTTTTATACAGTCAAAGATAATCTATTAAATCTATTTTTGGCTAAAAAAGATTCTACTAATTTTTTGTTAAAAATTCAGAATAAAAATTATGAACTAAAATTAGATTTATTAGATAAAAAAATAAATGCAGAAATTTGGAAAAACAGAGTTTATTATAATAATATTTTAGAAAATATTGATATTCAATATGATATTCTATCGAATAAAGTAAAAGATACAATTATATTAAAAAACAAAAGGAATCAATATACAAATTTAAAATATAAAATAGAAACAAATTTACATCTTTCACTAAATGAAGAAGGTAAGATAATAATCAGTGATGAAAAAAAACATCTATTTAACATAGAAAAGCCAACCTTAACAGATGTTAATAAAAAAAGTTATCCTATTGATTACACTCTTGAAGAAATGAAGGGTAGTTATCTTTTAGGTTTTAAAATTAGTGAAGAAATTTTAAATAAGGAAGAAATTTATCCATTATTAATTGACCCTACAATTGATATTGAACAAGAACAAAACATTTTTGATACTTATATTTATCCAGGGGATACTGATGTCGATCGAAATGCGAGAGATTACATAAGAGTTGGTGTTAATAAATTAAATCGTATCCATAGAATACTTCTTAAGTTTAATTTACCACCACTTCCAACCGCTTGTAATATTATTAAAGCTACTGCTTGTTTAACGTCTCATCAAGACAATTACGTAAATAGTGAAGATATACAATTTACCCCTATAACTGTACATAAAGTTACAAAACCTTGGAATGAAGAAACTGCCAATTGGGAAAAAATGCACGATAATTATGAGGAAAGAATCGAAGATTGGTTTTTAGGAGAACATTCTGTTGTTGTGCCTAAAGAAGGAGGGGGCTTTCAAATAGAATTGCATTCTAATTGCTTTTCTATTACGAATTTGGTAAAAAAGTGGTATGCTGGAGAAGAAAATAATGGCGTTTTACTCAAATACGAAA
>CANPIH010000025.1 GCA_947574085.1 uncultured Mycoplasmatota bacterium
AGGCAAAAAATGGTAATTATGTCTTGACTTTAAAGTTTAAATATCTATAATAGGTAACCAAGAAACAAGTTTTATGTTTTTGGGGGTTAATATGAAACGAAGTTTAAAATTTATTAATACAACTTATTTAGATTTTAAAAGGTGTCAAAGACATAAAAATATTTAATGTGTCTTTGTCGCCTCTTTTTTGGTGATAAAGAATAAAGGAGGATTAAAATTTAATGAATGAAGAAAAGAAAATAGCAGGATTGTACGTTCGAGTGCCGTTGTACATAGACAGACACTTTATCTTCTTGTTTTTCTAGTCTCTATTTAAATTTTATAAACTAAATCATAGCTATCCAAATCATAAAAATATGAAAAATAATGGCCGAAGTTATGACCATCAAAAATCCTCTTTTTCAAAAATAATCACAACAAAATAAAAGCAGGATAAACCTGTTTACAAAGAACTAGCCAGTGGCTAGTTTTCCCTTATTTCATAGGGTATTTAAAAAAATACAAGTGTTTACATTTGAAAAATTTGTTATACAATGGTTAACTTTGGCTTTTTCTAAAATCCTTATAAATAAAAGCTTTCTAAAATGTGTTTAACAATCATACACACTTTTTAAATGTAAATTATCTGATTTTTCGGCCATAATTTTTAGAATTTTTAACAAATTTATGGTCATAAATATGGCCATAGTTTTGAAGAAAAATGCTGAAGAAGATGTAGTTTTTTGAATATGAAAAAAAGCACTACTTACAATAAAAGTAGCACCTTTAGATACAATTTTTTTCATATTCTACTATATTGTATTACGTAGATTTCTATAGTCAATAAGGATAAAATGTCTGATATTTTTCGACTAAAATGTTGCCTTAAAACTTAAAGATTTCTTATTTTTCGACATCTCCCTTAATTGAATACCAGTATTTATTTAATGCTATTTGTATTCATAGATATTTTTTTATAATTAACTATTGCAGGTTTATGGTATAATAGAATAAATCATTTTAGGGGGATTTTATGATTAAATATTTCAAAGAATTAGAAAATAGAGATAATCAATATTTGCAATTAGTAGAAGAAAGTAGATTTAAAAATAATAACATTCGTGTAGACTTTTTACCATTAGATTTTTATCAAAAATATGGAAATTTATTCTCAATATTATTAGAATTAGATGTTCTTTTTATAAAGACTTTAGATAATAATCAACAACAACCTTTTTTAAATGATGATTTTTATGATGGATATAATTTTGATTATTTTTATTCTTCCTATATTAATGATGAAGCTGATATTAGCATGTTTCTCACATCTAAAGGGAAAAATAGAATGGATTTTTTAGTTAAATTGTTTAATGAAAATTATAAAGATTCAGATTATTTATATCAATACATTTCTGCAATATTAAATTTGATTTTTATCAGTAGAAGCAAAGAAATATATTGGAATAGATACAAAGTAAGAAATTATTTGTCATCTACATTAACAATAGCTAGATATCAAAATAGATTACCAGTAAATATAGAAAGTTTAATACGGCAAGCATTAAGTGAAATAGATAAATACGAATTTAAAATTCCTATAAAACAATATAGACCAATAAATTTGAGTTTACCAAATTGTTGGTATATAACACCTTATAAACATTTATATAATTCAATGGGAGCTAATGGTCATAAAGAAGCAAATTTGGTTTATCCTTTTTATTACACTATCTTAAGAGACAATCAAAATCCTAGCCCATTACCTTATTTAAAGTCTATATGCAAATTAAAACAAAATGGATTTATAACATCTAATGAATATGAAGAATACTTAAATTTAAAGTATGACTTTCCATGTATATATCCAGACTCTTATTATAATTTAGATACATTAGGTAAGGTAATTTATAGGCATACACACAAAAAAAGTTATAATACTAAATTAGTCAATTTAATAATTGGAATCGAAAGTGCACATGCAGGAATTTATGATTTTTTTTACCGATTAAGACGATACTCAAGTAATTATGAACAAGATCTTAATTTTTTAAAGGAACTAGATTTTAATGATATGTTAGTTAAATGTTGCGGTTTTCATAAAGTTACAAGCTTACCAGATCAAATAATAACTACTAGTTTAATTAATTATGAAGATGAATTTAGAGAATATATAGAAAAAGGTTGGAAAATAGATTTTCTGCCACCTATTATAATTAATGAAAGCAAAGGAACACTCGAGGAATATCCAAAAGAATTTTTAACTATCAGAAAAATATTAAAAAAGTACAATTAAATGACAAACAGGCCTTTTTTCAAAATTCAACAATTATTTTAATTTGAAATATACTATTTAAAGTCCTAATGATAAAATAATATCTAATTATCAATATATACTTTTTTGGCATATGTAAGTTAAAGGAAACCTAGGTTAAAAAACAAGGCAAAAACAAATATTATAATAAAAGTTGTTTTTTTAATCATACTAATACTGGTGAAATTTATGAAAGAAATGAAATTCAATGAAGAATTATTCGAATTTATTAAAAAGGCTACTTGCTCTTTTACAGGGATTAAAGAAATGAAAAGAATTCTTTTTGATAATTCTTTCATTGAATTAGAAGAAAATAAAATTTGGCACTTAGAAAATAATCAAAAATATTTTGTTACTAGAAATGATGCTTCTATTATTGCTTTTACTTTAGGTAATGAAGATAGTTTTCACATTACTTGTACTCATATAGATACTCCTGCTTTAAGTTTAAAGCCTAAAAACAACACTTATGAAAATAATTATTTAAAAATAAATGTTACTCCTTATGGAGGGCTTTTAAATTATGCTTGGCTAGACGAACCACTTTCTATTGCTGGAAGAGTAATTATAAAAAATAAAGATACTTATTATAAAGAAATTATTGACTGCCAAAAACCTTTATTATGTATCCCAAGTGTTGCAATACATCAAAACGATTCTGCCAATGAAAATTTAAGTTTAAATAGTCAAATTGATATGATGCCATTTCTTTCCTTATCTAATACAAAGGATCCAATAAAAAAAATAATAAAAGAACAAATAAATCTAAAATTGGAAGATGAAATTTGTGATTATGATTTATTTTTATATGCAGTAGCTGAACCAACATATTTTGGTTTGCATAATGAATGTATTCTCTCCCCTAGAATTGATGATTTAACTTGTACTTTTAGTGCTTTAAAAGGTTTTTTAGAGCAGAAAAAAAATAAAAATAATACTATTTTTTGTTCTTTTAATAGTGAAGAAATTGGAAGCCTAACTAAAGAGGGAGCAGATTCTTCTTTCTTAATGGATGTCTTAAAACGAATAACTGCTCAAGAGAATAAAGAAATATCTAGTATGATTAGTAATTCCACAATTTTAAGTGCAGATAATACTCATGCAGTTCATCCTAATCACCCTGGAAATAGTGATCAAAATAATGAAGCTTTTCTCAACAAAGGAATAGTAATTTCCAAAGATTCCTCATCTACAACCGATAGCATAACCTCTTCTATTTTTAAAGGCATATGTGAAAATGCTCATGTTCCCTATCAAGATTTTGCAACTAAAAACGATATGACCAGTGGAAGTACTTTATCTGGTATTAGTTTAAGACATGTAAGCATTGATTCTATTGATATTGGTTTAGGTCAATTGGCTATGCATGGAGCCAAAGAAGTTGTAGGAAGTAAAGATTCTTATTACTTATATTTAGCTTTTAAAAAATTTTATGAAACCAAAATAAAAAAAGAAAAAGATAGAATTCAGATTCGTTAAAAAACACTTTAAATGTTTTTTAAAATTTCTACAATCAATGGAAAAATTTTCCATAAAAAAGAAAAATACTCTATTTTTAAATGATATTTTTGAAGTAATACCTTTGATAAAAATACATCATGTAAAGCTTTTTCAATATCTTGTATATTTTCACTTTCAAAAATTTCATATAGGAAAGATATTATTTTTTCTTTTTCATCTTTAGGAATTTTTTCGATTAATTCATTTAAAGTATTGCAAAGTTTTTTAGTTTCTTCGCTTAATTCAGATGAGTAGACAAAATGATTGTTCGATACTTCCCATGAATATAAATCATGTTGTAAAATTCCTATTTGCTTACTTTTTACAATTATAGTTTTTGTATCTTGATTCAACAGGTTTCCAACAATACTTGCTTTAGGAATAAAAGTTATTATTTTTTCTTTTCTTTGCAAATAATTATTAGACCCTATAATTTCTTTTGTAAATCCAGGACCATCATTATTGTAAATTTGCACTATATTTTCTGATTCTTTACAAAATATAGAGGCATACATAGCAAGATTTCCACCCTTAGAATGACCAGCAACAAAAACTTTTTTTTTCGTGTGAGAAAGAATTTCTTCTAAATATTGAACAGCTCTTTTTTGAGAAGGAATGGTTTTAAAGCTTAAATTAAAGTCTTCTTTCCATCCAGTAAGTGTTCCATCTGTTCCTTTAAAAGCAATAAAAATTGTATCATTTGGTAAAACAAATGTCATTCCTCCAATTTGCATCTCTTGTTCCTTATCCACTTCATTAAAATAATGTGTAATAATAACATTTTTAAAACGATTACTTTCACTTATCATTTTAAATAAACGATTTTGCGATTGCTTAAACACAGTATTAGGTTCTTTTTTTTGGTATTTCAAATACAAATCTTTTATGGAAATTTTTTCTTGATAATATAATAGTTCATCCAATCTAACATAAGTCATAGCACAAAAAATTAAATTATCTACTTCATTTAGTGGACTCTCTAAAAAAGTAAGATCTCCTCTCCACAAAAGATAATCAAATACGTTATGCAAATAGATTCTCCTCTCATTTAAATATATAGTAAAATTAGCAAAATTTGACAAATTGTAAAAAAAAAGTTAGTATTTAATCATAAAAAAGTTATGGAGAAGAAGTATGATAATAAGAAAAGCCATAAAAAAAGAGGCAAAAAAAAAGTTGAAAAAAAATTATCGCCGAACAATTGCTATTATATTTTTTATGGCTATAGTGCTTGGAAATTTTAGTTTTCTTATTAAAAGCCGAATAACTATTCCAAATATACACTTTACTTCTCCTGTTGCAGGTGTTTTAAATGTAAGTTTTGAAAGCTATTCATTAAATTTGCCTTCATACAAACCTACAAGAGGAATTCTTGCTAATGTATTTAACAATATTATATCTTCAGGTAATTTTATATTTGGTATGGTAAATTCTTTTAATCAGCTCATTTTTCAAAATCATTTATGGAAAGGTTTAATTATTTTACTTGGAGCTTTTTTATCACTTTTCTATTGGCTTTTTGTTCAAAATGTTTTATTAGTAGGAGAAAAAAGATTTTTTTTAGAAAACAAAAACCACAAAAAAACAAAATTTATAAGAATTTTTCTCCCTTATAAAGTGAAAAAAATTAAAAATGTAGCTTTTACTATGCTAGTAGTTACCATTAAAGAATGGATTTGGTATCTTACAATTATAGGTGGATTTATTAAACATTATTCTTATTGTTTAGTGCCTTATATTTTAGCAGAAAATCTTGGAATAGATGGCAAGGAAGCAATAAAACTTTCGGAAGATTTAATGAAAGGTCATAAATGGGAACTTTTTAAATTTGATTTGTCTTTTTTAGGTTGGTATTTATTAGACATATTCACCTTACATTTTGTAGGAATTCTTTTTGTACGTCCATATAAAAAATGTTGTGAAACGGAAATCTACTTTTATTTAAGAAAAATTGAAAAAATTAAAAACATAGAACTATTAAAAGATAAAGAACTGGAGACTGTAGAAGATACATATCCTGCACATCAATATATGTATAAAGAGATTGAAGCTAAAAAATGGCTTCATACAGATTTTAATAAAAAATATTCTTTAAATTCTATATTATTAATGTTTTTTACTGCTTCTATAATTGGATGGTTATGGGAAGTAGGTTTAAATTTATTTCAATATGGTTTTTTTGCTAATCGGGGTACTCTTTATGGACCTTGGCTTCCTATTTATGGCTGGGGATTACTTTTCATTTTATTGATTTTAAAAAGATTTCGTAATCGCCCTATTTTTACTTTTTTCTCAGTTATTGTTCTTTGTGGAATTTTAGAATACGGAACCGCTTGGTTTTTAGAGACTTTTAAAAATGCTAGATGGTGGGATTATGATGGATTTTTCTTAAATTTGCATGGTAGAATATGTTTGGAAGGATTATTAGCTTTTGGAATTGCTGGAACTTTTTTTATTTATTTTGTTGCACCATTTTTAGATAGTTTGTACCTAAAAATTCCTAAAAAAGCAAAGACTATTCTTTGTATTCTCCTATGTTCATTTTATGTTTTTGATTTTATTTATTCAAGTAAATATCCTAATATGGGAGAAGGTGTTTCTCAAAGTTTTCAAATTAAAAAAACAGAATATTGAAGATACAATAAAAAATAATATTTATATAAACCTCAATTGGTTTATATTTATTATTAAATAAAAAGCAGATCATTATTTTTAATGTCTGCTTTTATCTTACAACTTCAAACATCTAAAGCTTTTTTACATTTCAAATTGACTATTATAAAGTTTTTCATAAAAACCTTTTTGTTTCATTAATTCCTCATGAGTTCCTTGTTCTACAATATTTCCTTCATTCATAACTAATATTAAATCTGCATTCTTAATAGTACTTAAACGATGGGCAATAATAAAAGAAGTTTTGTTAGCGCTTAACTTATCCATTGCATGAGCAACAAGTTCTTCAGTTCTTGTATCTACATTACTAGTAGCTTCATCTAAAATTAAGAATGGAGCTTTTTCTAAATTTCCACGCGCAATTGTAAATAATTGTTTTTGTCCACTACTTACGGTATCGTTATCACTAATTATTGCATTTAATCCACCTGGTAATGTTTTAATAAAATGATCCACTCCAACCGTTTGGCATGCTTCCCATACTTCTTCTTCGCTTACGTTTTCTTTATTAAATTTTATATTTTCTTTTATTGTTCCTTCAAATAACCAAGTATCTTGTAAAACCATACAAAACAATTCATGAACATTTTCACGTGTAAGATTATGGACAGAAATGCCATCAATTAAAATGTCTCCTTCATTAATTTCGTAAAACTTCATAAGCAAATTAACCATTGTTGTTTTTCCAGCTCCTGTAGGACCAACAATTGCAATTTTTTCACCAGGATTTACCTTTACGCTAAAATTATGGATGATATTTTTTTCCTTATTATATCCAAAACTTACATTTTTAAATTCAATAGCTCCTTTTACTTTTTCTTTTTCTAAATAATAGGTTATATGGCTTTCATTAGTCATTTCTTTTTCATCTAGAAATTCAAATACTCTTTCACCCGCAGCAGCAGTAGATTGTAATGCTGTCATTGCTTGTGCAATTTGTGTTAAAGGATTGGTAAACATACGAACATATATAATAAACGCTATAATAACACCAAAGCTAATAGCGTGACTTGATACTAAAAAAGCCCCTACTATACACACAGCAACGTATCCGAAATTGCCTACAAAATTCATAATGGGCATCATGAGACCAGATAAAAATTGACTTTTTCGATTTGCTTCATAAAGTTTGTGATTTAATTGATTAAACTTCACAATCGCTTTTATATCTCCATTATATGTTTTGACAACATTGTGTCCCGAATAAATCTCTTCAATATAGCCATTCATATTTCCTAACTCTTCTTGACGTTTCATAAAATATTTTTGACTTTTTCCTAAAAGAAAAGCTAAAATAGAAAAACCAATTAAACTAGATAGAATAGCTGTTATAGACATAATTCCATTTGTAGAAAACATCATAATAATTGATCCTACAAACAAAGTTAAGCTTGTTACAAGTGTTGCCAAACTGTTATTTAAATTTTGAGCTATAGTGTCTACATCATTTGTTACTCTTGATAAAACATCTCCAGTTTCATGTGAATCAAAATATTTTAATGGCAATTTATTAATTTTGGCACTAATTTTTGTTCTCAAAAGTTTTGCAAAACGATTGGAAATCGTTGTCATAGAAAAACTTTCAATGTAACTAAAAACTGCACTGATTAAATATAAAGTTCCAATCAAAATAGATATATTTTTCACTTGTTCCATATCAATACTTGGTTTTATTAAATCATAGACTGATTTGGGCAAAGACCTAAGCAATTGAGTTGTATTATTTCCATTATTAATGCGTAAGCTTTTTAGAAATTCTTTTTGTTCCTGTATAGAAATATTTATATTTTCAATTTTTATATCTTGTAAAATTTCATTTAAAATGGTGTCTGACACGTTTGATAGTAATAAAATAATTTCCTTTTGATTATCTTTATTTTTTAAAGCTTCTATAACATTAGAAAAGTTTTGACGCTCTTCAGATGTAATAGAAGAAGAAATATTTATTCGAAAAATAGCTTCTTCATTTATATTTTTTATAATTTCGGAGGAAACTAGATTTAATTTTTCTACTTTTGGTGTTATCCCTTTTGAAATTGTATCTGCTAATGTTGAGAGTCTATCTGGAGTTGCTAAGGCGAGTATAGCACTAAAGGCTGCTAAAAGAATGGCAAGAGTAAGAAGGTATTTCCAAGGCTTTAAATTACTAAGCAATCTTTTAATAGAACCAAAAAAATCTTTCGATTTTTCTAACTCTTTATCTTTTCCTATTGGTCTAGGCATCTAAAAGTTCCTCCTCACTTAATTGCGATAAAGCAATTTCTTTATACACATCACACGACTTTAATAGTTCTTTATGGGTTCCTATACCTACGCAATTGCCATTATCCAAAACAACAATTTTATCAGCATTTAAAATCGTTCCAATTCTCTGTGCGACGATTATACTTGTTGCTTCTTTCGTATATCTTTTTAATTCTCTACGCAAAGTTGCATCTGTTTTATAATCCAATGCGGAAAAAGAATCATCGAAAATATAAATTTCTGGATTTCTTGCTATAGCTCTAGCAATTGCTAGTCTTTGCTTTTGACCTCCTGATATATTAGTTCCACCTCTTGCAATATGAGAATTGTATTGTTCTTCCATCTTCTCTACAAAATCAGTACCTTGTGCTACACGAATTGCTTCTTTTACTTTCTCTTCAGTAATATCTCCTTGTCCATTGTCTCCATAAGATACATTTTCAGTAACGCTTCCTGTAAACATAACCGCTTTTTGTGGAACATAACCTATTTTATTATGAAGCGTACTTTGCTTATAATCACGTACATTAATACCATCTATTAGAATTTCCCCTTCTGTAGCATCATAAAATCTTGGTATTAAATTTATGAGGGTAGACTTTCCACTTCCAGTAGATCCAATAAAAGCGATAGTTTCCCCTTTATTAGCTTTAAAACTAATGTTTTTTAATAAATACTCATCTGCATCTGGGTATTTAAAAGAAACATTTTTAAATTCTATTGTTCCTTCTTCTTCTGTAGTGCCTTCAAAAGTTCCATCTTTTATGGATTCTTCTTTTTCTAAAACTTCATTGATACGCTTAGCGGAAATATTAGCTCTTGGCCACATCATAAATATCATAGCTAACATTAAAAAGCTAGAAATAACTTGCATTCCATAACTTGAAAATACAACCATATTGCTAAAAAGAATAATTTTTTCATCTAGCAAAGCAGAATTTATTAAATTAGCACCAATAAAATAAATACCTAGTGTTAATCCATTCATTATCAACATCATAATTGGGTGCATAATCGAAAACATTCGTTGATTAAAAAGTTGCATGTTGGTAAGTTCGTTGTTTGTAACCTCAAAACGCTTCATTTGAAATTTTTCCGCATTGAAAGCCCTTATTACACGTATTCCTGTTAAGTTTTCTCTAGTCACTCCATTCACTTTGTCAATTAATTTTTGAACTTTTGCAAATCTTGGAAGCACTGTTACCATAAGAATACCAATAGTTATAAGTATTACCGCCACACATATTGCTGTCAATATACTCCACTCTAGACCTTTGTTTAAAATTTTAAGAATTGCCCAAACAGCCATAATAGGTGCTTTAACAATCATTTGTAAACCCATACTAATTAGCATTTCTACTTGTGTAATGTCATTTGTGGTACGAGTAATTAAGCTACTCGTTTCCATTTCTTTCATTTCTTTTGTACTAAATTTTAATACTTTAGAAAAAATCTTGTCTCGTAATGTTTTGGAAAAGTTTGATGCTAAGTTAGCAGAAAAATACCCTACAATAATAGCTCCTAGTAAACTTCCTAATGCACACATAAGCATGTAAAAACCTTGCAAGGCAATATCTCCAATTCTACTTCCTTCCGTTTCTACAAGTCTTGTAATTTCACTCATGTAATCTGGCATTTTTAATTCCAAGCCAACTTGAAATAATATTAAAACAAAACAAATTCCTATACCCAAGAAATCTTTTTTTGTAAAGTTTTTAAATAATTTACTCACTTATTTACATCCTTTCTAAATTACTTAACATTTTATTTAAAGTTATTTTAAAATTCTCTATTTCTTCCCTAGTTAAATCCTTTACCATTTTTTTATCTAGTTCTTTTTTGTCTTTAGCAATTAATTTGGTTAAGTCATAGGATTTTTTGGTTAAAACTATACCATTTTTTCTTGTATCTCTCATTGTAACTCTTTTAATAAGTTCTTTTTTCTCCATTGTGTCTAAAATAGAAGATAAAGTTGATTTATTACAAGCGACAATTGGTTCTAAATGTTTTTGATACAAAATATCTTTATTTTCATAAAGAGCTAGAATAATTGTAGCTTGAATAGGTGTTAAATCAATCCCCAGTTGACTATGTCTTTTTCTTACTACTTTGAATATTTGTAAATTTAATTCTTTTAAAGTTTTACCAATCTCTAAATTACTCATAAAATCACTCATTTTTAGTTCGGTGGCGAACCATTATCATTTTATAGTATATGAAAAAAAATTGCAAGCAGTTCTTACGATTTTTATATTTGTATTTTTTTGCTCTTCTATTCCCCTAACGTAATCTAAATCGGCAACCATGCTCTTTAAAAAATCATTCCTCTTTTGTTGCTTATTTTCGTTCATAACAACTGGTAAAATAGATACTCTTCTTGCTAAATTATAAAAAAAATTGTATTTGTAAATAAATGCAAAAATATAAATATGTTTTAAAGAAACAAAAAAGGAGGCTAACAAGCATTAAATATTAAGTAAAAAACTATTTCAATAAAGGATGTAGAAAAAATGTGGTACTTAAGCCTTTACAATAAGTTATGTAAAATTATAGATAGAATAATTATATTTTTACAATAATAAAAAAGTATAAATTGTAATAGGAATAGTCTTTTTAAAGGATATACAAATTTAAAATGTAAATAAGCAGTTAGAAATATTAAGCAATATTTTTCAAGAATACATAAAAAAGACAAATTAAATGATTATTATATATAAAGAAAAAACGATAAATACTTATCGGTTAAAAACTTAAAGGAAATGGAAAAATATCTAAAAAGTGTATATAAAAGGAACTCGTATTTTATGATTTAGTTCCCTGATAATATAAAATTATTTTTCACTATTATATTTTTCTACAATTCTATTCCAAGCAATTTTATGTTCAAAATCTAGTTCAGTATTTTTTTGTAAATTATTAGTATAAAACTTTAAAAATTCATCAGTATTAGTTAATAATCTTAAATAATACTTTAATGAATCAAAAACGCCATTAATAATTATTTGACAACCATGTTCAGAATATACTTCTTTAATAAATTCATTGATTTTTTCTTGTTCTGTTACATCAGTAACATGCTTAGTACTTAATATATAGTATCTTTGAACTGAATTCTGATCTTTAAATTTATCATAAGCATCTTGTACCATTAATTTATTAGGGACTATATCCAATTTTATTTCAAGTACCTCATAAATTGAATTGTCTTTCGTGTTTCTTACAACTATATCTCCAGTTTCTTTACTACTTTTATCACAAGAATTGTGTGAACTTAATTCATCCAATTGTTTTTCTTTAAACCTATCAAAGTATTTTATCATACATTGATAAATACTATAAAATGCTACAACTGGTAAAATAGAAGCACCTCTTGTGGAATATTTATAATAAAAATGCTCTTTTAATAAATCCATAATATCTTGTATAGGTATATTACTTTCTTTGTCAACTGGATTTATTATTGTTATTGTCTTTCTTTTCTTTTCTTGAATACTTTGATAAAAAATACCTTTCAAATATTCTTCTGCACTAGCATCTTTTTCTTCAACATCTTCAAATATATCAAGGAATGTACTTTTTAAATCTGCATGATTAATTTTACCTGGGAAACTTTTATTAAAAGGATGAGCTTGCTCAATGCTTCTAGTTAGCCAACCTGACTCTTTCATTGCCCCTAGGAATCTTTTTTCTTTCATAAATGGTGTGACATATTTCGTATCAAAACTTCTTCCACTATAACCATTTTCTAATTCTATTTTATGATATCTTACATCTTGGCTTGGATTAAGACATTTATATGTTAAACTAGAAACAAGAGCAGTATATACACCTTTATTACTTTCTTCATAATTAACAATGGTTTCCACATTTTTTATTTGTTTTTCACTTAATTCCAATTTACTAATGCTATTTAACGCCATAGCAGTTTGATAAATTTTTTCTAAAAATTCAAATGGATTCAATCCTAATTCCTTCTTTTCTTTTAATATTTGATTCATTACTTCTTTTCCTACTTCTCTTATCATGTTTACACAGACACTATTACCAATTCTTTCATATAATTGTGTTTCTTTACCAATCTTTTTAAAATTTTCTGGAAAACCAAAGAAACGATAACATTCATTTATTGTAAGTTTTCTTACTTTTCCTTTATCATAAATAAAATATCTTCCATTCATTTCTTGTGAAGCAATTGTAGGATGCATACCATTAGAAGAATAAATTCTGTTTATTTGTCTATGGACTCTTGATAAATGTTCTGTATTCGGTCTTACACCTGCTTTTCTTATAGGCTTATTTCTATATCCTATAAACGTTAATCCAGATTGAGATTGAGTTTTAACATATTTATCATCAATAATTGTATAATCGTTTTCATTTAAATATTCAAACTTTCCTTTTTTATCTAAATATTCTTTCATCGGCATCGATTCATTCTTTACAATTTTATCAAAATCAAAATAAATTCCTTTTTTATTACCAACTAATATTATTCTTTCTCTATTTTGTGGAACCCCAAAATCTTTTGCGTTTAATACTTTATAATTAACTGTATATCCTAATTTATTTAGAGTATCCATCATAACTGACAGTGTTTTACCTTTATCATGAACCTGCAAATTTTTTACATTTTCAAGGATAAAAGCAGATGGTTTCTTTTCTTGTAAAATACGAACTATATCAAAAAATAATGTTCCTCTAGTGTCATCTATAAAACCTTTTTGCTTTCCACATATACTAAATGCTTGACATGGGAAACCTCCACATAATACATCAAAATCTGGTAATTCTTTAGGGTCAACTTTTGTTATGTCTGAATAAGGATTTTCGTTAAAATTTGCTTCATACATTTTGCAAGCATGGTCATTTATTTCTGAACTATATACACATTTTCCACCAATGCTTTCTAAAGCCAGTCGAAAGCCACCAATACCAGCAAATAAATCTATGAATTTGAAATCTGTCATTTTAACACTTCCTTAATTTTTCCATAAATTATTATACTATAATTTACATTATATGGACATAGCTTCGTAAAATTATATAGTTTTCTTGTTCTTCTGAATAATTAATGTAATCTTGTAATTCATTTTAAGAATAATAAAAATGTCTTGCAATTATTTAAAATCAAGACATTTTCTAACAATCTGGCGTCCTTGGGCAGATTCGAACTGCCGACTTACGACTTAGGAGGTCGTTACTCTATCCAACTGAGTTACAAGGACAAGTTTTTTCCTCCATCACTATTTAGGAGGTATCTGCATTTTCCTATTGTGTTACGAAGACATTTAATTCATTTTAACATAAAATTTAAAAATCTGCACTAAATTTAAAACAAGCTTTTAAGCTCGTTTTAATTATAGTTTAATGATGATTATGATGTCTATTCTCATGATTGTAATGTTGGCTACAATGATTTTGTCTATTATTCATTTGACATTGAGACATACCACAATTATAAGAATTAATCTCTTCTGGATAAGTTTCTATTATTTGATGATACCCCAAATATTCTTTGGGAACAATATTTTTTGTTATTTTCTTGTTAATATGTAAAGTAGTATAGGCAACTGATGTAACACATAAAAATAAAAAGACACCTAAAAAACAAAGTAATTTTTTCATGACTCACCTCCAACTTTCTTTTGAATTATCCATTAATTTGAATAAAAAATTAATCGATTGAAATAAGTTCATACTTTCGAGACCCCAAACCTTGCTTTTCAGCACATTCAATTGTTAAAAGTCCATTTCGTGATTCAATTCTCTCTATTAATTTATTTTTTCCTAAATCCTTAGAATTATAAACAAGATCAACACAAGCTTGATCCAATGCAACAGGATCTATAGAAGCAAGTATACCAATATCTTTCATACAAGGATCCTCAGCAACACGACAGCAATCACAATCTACTGACATATTTACCATAGCATTAAGGTACACAATTTTATCTTTATAAAAATCAGCAATGGTTTTTGCAGAATCAGCCATTGATCTTAAAAAATTGTCATGATCAGCATCCATCATATTGCCAAATTCGTTTCCACTACAATGAATATAATTTTTTCCACGACTAGAAGCTAATCCAATAGAAATATTTTTAATTGCGCCTCCAAAACCGCCCATTGGATGCCCTTTAAAATGCGATAACACAAGCATAGAATCATAGTTTTTCATTTTAGAACCCACATAATTTTTTTGGATCACTTCTCCCTTTGAATTTTCTAAAATTTCGTCCTGTTCACTATCCAAAATATCAACAGTAAAAAACTTACTCCATCCATGACGCTTCATTAACTCTAAATGCTTTTCAGTAGTATTTCTTGCACCTTCATACGCTGTATTACATTCAACGATTGTTCCGTCAACATGTTCTAAAATTTTTTGAACAAACTCTGGTTTCATATAATTTTGATTGCCTTCTTCTCCAGAATGCAATTTAACCGCTACTTTGCCAGTTAATTGTATTTCTAAATTTTCATA
>CANPIH010000026.1 GCA_947574085.1 uncultured Mycoplasmatota bacterium
AATTAATAGAAAACCCATAGAAAAAATCTATGGGTTTGTCTACATTCTGAAAAACTACGCCTTCAAGACGTAGTTTTTAAGCTACCCTATAAGGGTATATTACTGGCGACCTCCACATGGAGGCTTTTTTTTATCAGCCAACCGCCTTCATCACTCTAGCTTACCCTTGAAAAGGGTCTTTATATTCTTTTATATTTCTTGAGTCTGCTATTTTGTCCTCTGTTTCTTGCTCTTGAATATATTTCTTTATTGTCTGCTTGTTTAGCCCTACTGTACTCACATAATATCCTTTTGCCCAAAAATTTCTTTGACCATACTTATATTTTAAGTTTGCATGATTATCGAATATCATAAGTGCACTTTTACCTTTCATATATCCCATAAATTGTGATATATTAAGCGTAGGTGGAATTCTCAGTAACATATGTATATGGTCTATACATGCGTTTGCTTCTATTATTTCCACTCCTTTATACTCACACAATCTTCTTAAGTAAGTTCCTATGTCCCTTTTTAATTTTCCATAAATTGCTTTTCTTCTATATTTTGGTATAAATACTATATGATACATACAATTCCATTTTGTATGGGACAAGGAACTTTCATCTACATTTCTTCCCGATTTTATTTTTGTTTTTGACATTTTTTCCTCCTTTTGATTTTATTTCGGTTGGCTGACCATTTTTATTATATCAAAAGGAGAAAAAAATGCCGAAGCTACTACGCTACGGCTTTTACGATTCACACATGTATAACATGTGGTTTTTTAGTTTGACTTAGTCAAACTAAATAAAAAAAATTCTTTATTTCAAAGAATTTTTAAAATTATGTAAATAAGGACTTTACTATATCAAATATTTCTGTAATTCCATTGGACATAAAATTTTCTACTTTACTCCCTAGAAAAATAGCAGCATCAGTGGTATTGTTTCCAAAATCTTTTTTTTCTTCATAAACATAAGAATTCACATCGATAGGATTTCCATTTTTTATATCTTCTTCAAACTTTTTAATGCTTTCTTCTGTCATTGCAGTTTTTTTGGAAACTTTTGCCTCATAATAACCGCTTTCTAAAGCAATATATAAACTAATAAATAGTAAAAATAAAAGACTTAAGATGCGAAAAAAAGGATTTTTTTCTTTTTTCTTCATTTCTATTCTCCTTTTATATATTGATGCAAAGCTTGTGCAAGTACATTTAAAGTATTATTAATTTCTGTAATAGTATTGTATTGCCCACCCAGTTCAATTAGAACAGCATTAGGACTAATATTTTGATTGTAAATTCCATTAACTCCACTACCTCCCTTTTGAGAAATTCCTCTTGTAAGTTTAGGATCAATTTCTTGAATATATTGATTTAAAGTTTCTGCCATTTTTAAGTTTTTTTCATAGTTGGGATGATCTTTTCCAATCACAAATAAAACTTTTGCGTATTTTTTATTATCAATGGTCGTGGTGGTTGTATCATAAGACATTGAATCTCTATGCAAATCAATAAAAAAAGTAAGTGTTGGATTTTTTTTTATCGCATCTTCTAAAAGAATTTTACTTGCTGCATAAGAATAAGAGTATTTCCAACTATGTACTCTTAAAAGCTCAGCTATATCATTTGTCTCAACCATAGAGGGTATTCCTAAATCATTTAATAATTCTCTTAAAATATAAGAAGCCATCAAAACACTTGGAGTTATATTATACGACGCATTATTGGACTTTTGATATCCTTCTGTTTGATGTGTATTGTATATATAAACTATGGGATTCGTTGTGTCATTTGTATAAGGATCTTCAATATAATCAGCTTCAATTCCACTAACGGATTCGTCTGAATTTTCATGAACAGAATCTATTCCTAGAGCGTATTTTAATAAAAAATTTGTGCTGTTTAAGTTAACTATATCGTAAAATAGATTAGGTGTTTTTTTAGTGTTTAAATTATAATTAACCAAATGACTTATTAACGCGTCATTATCTATTTTTACAAGAAATTTATTATACAAAAAATGAAAAATGGAAAAAAAAGAAAGAAAAACAATCATTATACTAAAAAGTATTCTATACCCAAATTTTAATTTTCTTTTGCTTTTAAACCTTTTTGCCATCTTTCTCACTTCCTTTTACTCAGTATAAAAAAGAAAAGTAGAAAAAAATGTCAAAAAAGCTTAAGAATGTTTAATAAAAATATTATTTATACTATCTGCAATAATATTAGAAGTAACTGTTATAACTTCTTCTATAAAAACACTTGTATATAAATTTTTATGATAGAAAAAACATAAAGGAACACCAATAGATAACACAGGAATATGAAAAGTTTTTTCTTTAATTTCCTTTGCAGAATTTAATGCACTTCCAGGAATAATTCCAGTGTCATTAATTTCAATAGCACTATTTAAGTATTCATGTTCTTTTGTAGCTAAAGAATCGATCATGATTATAACATCTGGTTTTAAATCTTTAACAACCATTTCAATCAGTTTAAAAGAATTAATACCAGTTTTTTCTGTGACAGATGGAGTAAATAACGCAATTTTAGGAATTGTTAAAAAGTCTTGGTATTGATTTGTTGCAATTAACTTATCCGTAGTAATAATACCCAAAGCATCGCCCAAAACGTTTTTATTTCCTAACCCTACTATAAGTACCTTTCTAGTTTTTTGATACTTTTTTAAAAATATTTTTAATACTCGTTCTATTTCCTTAGTAAGCAAATTCGTTTTTGCAAGTAAATTTTCATAGGTAAATTGAGTTACATAATAATCCCCTATTTCTTTTTTCAAAACACTTTTATTTTCTTTACATACTACATAATGCGTCGTTTTAAAAGAACTAGTTTTTTTTTCTTCAATTTTACATTTTTCATCCATTTTTTCCATACCAACGTCCAAAAATAATTTTTGTTTCATAAAAAAATGCCTCCTATTCTTATTATGGTAAAATTTTTTTGTTTTATTGCATAGTATTAAGCATAGTACTTGCAAAAAGCGAATAGTTTTGATAGAATTGTTAAAGAGTTTAAGAAAGGAGATTTTTATGCCTAATATTAAAAGTTCTAAAAAAGCAGTAAAAGTAATTGCTAAAAAAACCGAGAACAACCATGAGCTTAAAGCAAGAGTTAAAAATTTAATTAAAAATTGCGATCTTGCCATCAAAGCTGGAGAAAAAGAAAAAGCAAACTCTTTATTTAACGATATGAAAAGCAATATTGATCATGCTGTAAATAAAGGCTTAATAAAATCCAATACAGCAGCTAGACAAAAATCTAGATTATCTAATAAAATAAAAGAAATGAAGTAACGAACTAGCGTACTTCGTTTTTTAATGATAAAATAAATAAAAAGGTGATTGAAATGAAATGTATAAAAAGAAATCTAATTCCTCTATTTTGTTTGCTTTTCATTAGTTTTGTAATTTACCATTTAGACTTTATATCGGATTCTATATCCGTTGCTTTAGAAAAAAATCCAAGTGTTATAACAAAAAATGCAAACGCTTATTACAAAAAAGATAATTTTATTTATGTACAAAATACAAATGATTTTATTCCTTTAAGTTATAACGATTTATTAAATATTTATTATACAATTACAAATAATGGATACGAAACATTTACTTTTTATTGTCCAAGTGAATACAAATCTTGTACAAAAGATGTAGAAAAAATTAGCGATGATCCAGAAATTTTAACTTATATAAATAATTTTGTACACCCATATAATAGTTTTTCTAATATTCGAACCATTATTTCAGAATCAGGCGAAATTAATATTACAATTAGCTATTTATATTCTGAAGAAGAAATAAACAGTATTAATCAAAAAGTAGAAGAAATATACAATAAAATCATAAAAGAGAATATGAGCGATTATGACAAAATAAAAGCAATTCATGATTACATTGTCAATCACACAAAATACGATGTAGAAAGAAACAATGCTGAAAAATCAAAATACAATTCTTATAAAGCATATGGTCCCTTAATTGAAGGCTATGCAACTTGCAGTGGTTATACAGACGCAATGGCACTTTTCTTAGAAAAAATGGAAATTAAAAACTTTAAGGTAGCTACAGAACTTATGCAAGAAGATATCTCAGGTCATGTATGGAATGCTGTTTATTTAGATAACAAATGGTTACATTTAGATTTAACTTGGGATGACCCTGTAAGCGACGATGGAAAAGATTATTTACAACATAAGTATTTTTTAATTACTACTTCTGAACTTGAATTAGCGGACAAAGGAGAAGTTATCATAAACGATCACCTTTTTAGCTCTAGAATTTATCCAGAATTAAAAAAATAATTTAAGAAGCAATTATATCTGCTTCTTTTTTTTGGCTTTAAATCTTGAGGGATTATAAGACAACAAGATGATTATATAAAATTTAAAAGGACTGTCTCCTGTAAAATACAAGCTACAATCCTCTAATTATATGACCAACTCGTTCTTAAGATAATATTTTTATATGATACTTTGATTATCTATATATAATACAATTTTTTCTATTGTCTCTTTAAAGTTCTCATAATTTACAGAAAACCACTCTATATTCATTTGATTTTCAAACCAAGTATATTGCCTTTTAGCATAATTTCTAGAATTTTTTTTGCATTCTTCCACTACTTCTTGTAAAGTTTTACGATTATCAAAAAAAGCATAAAATTCTTTGTACCCTATTCCAGTCATTAATGCTTTCGTTTTTATATTTTTTAAACAATATGGTTTTACTTCATCTATTAAAGGAATGAGCATTTTGTCAAATCTTTCATTAATTTTTTGATACAATACATCTCTTTCTGTCGTTAGCCCAATAAAAAGAACATCTTTATAAAGACACGTAAAATCCTCTTTTTGGGGAATTTCACCATTTTCCAAACGAGATAAAAGTCTAAGAAGACGCTTTCGATTATTTCTATCATAAACAATACCATATTCAAAAGATTCAATTCTTTCTATAAGTTCTTCATTTGTTAAACTTTCGCAATCAATAATTTCTTTTTCTTCTTCCTTAAAATTATAATCATACAAAGCAGACTTTAAATAATAACCTGTACCTCCTACAAAAATAGGTATTTTATTTTTACTTTTAATTTCGTTTATTTTTTCTCTAGCGTCTTTTTGATAATCAAAAACTGTATAAGTCTCATCTACTTTTTTAATATCAAATAAATGGTGTTTAATCCCTTGCTTTTCTTCTTTTGTTACTTTAGCAGTACCAATATTAAGCCCTTCATATATTTGCATAGAATCAGCATTAATAATCTCGCCATTATATATTTTTGCCAGCTCAATACTTAATTTTGTTTTTCCCACTCCAGTTGGTCCTACAATTACTATTATCATTTTCACTCACCTATTAATTTAATTAAGCACTATTATAAACAATGCGAAAATTTAATTCAACTTAAATCTTGGTTATAAAAATATTTACCTCTTCGTTTTTTACATAAACTTCATTTTCTTTTGATAAACTAAATTGCCTTTTATTATCATTATATATGTCAATTCCATTTTAGATTTAGTCTTTATCATTAACGTCCAACTATAATATAAATTTGAATAATATTTATTATTTTTTAAATTATAATTCTATCAAACTATTTTCAAAATCTTTAACAGAATACCTGACTCCTTCAGGATATTTTGCATTTAATTCACCATCAAATTTTAATGTTCTCCAATAGCGGGTAATATCTGTATTTCTTTGAAAACTAGCCCAAGCAACTATATTTACAAATATTCCTGCAGTCATAGGATCAGTAAAATCCACATTATTTTCTTTTGCAAGATAATCCCTCAATCTATTAACTGTAATTAGTTTTCTTTTGGTACTTTCTTCATTAATTCATTATAATAAATTGGTGGTGCAAAAAACATTTTAGTTTCACCATATTTTTTTATTGTTTTTTCATCTTTAACAATTTGTATTTTAGGCATATCCTTATTATTATTCATCATTTCATTAAAATCTTTTTTACTTTCAATAGCCATATTCTACGACTCCTTTTTAATCTATTTATAGGAATATTTCTGAACAAAATCTACTTATATTTTAAAGAGTTATGTTTTAAATTGCAATCGTTTTACAAATCTTATAAATTTCTCACAGAATTGTAATTTATCAATTATTGAATAACAAAATTTTCTGTTTTCTTTTAACATAATAGGATATGTTTCTTAAATTGTTGGTTTACCGAATAATTGATAATAATAAATCAATTAGTTCTTTTTCAGTAATATTTGTAGTTTCAATATCAAAATTATAATCATTAAATTTAAACTCTGTAAAATATATACTTTCAAATTTATATATTTTTAATTCTACATCATTTATCGTTGAAGTTTTGCTTCCTTCTTCACTAAAATAATAATCTCTAGCGGGTTTATGTTCTTTAGAATATTTAACATTTATTGATTGATTTTTATCATTTGAATAGATAATTTCATAATTCCCTAAAATATTGTAGTCTTTACTTTCTTTATTTTCTCTAAAATAAAATATATACATATTCGTTTTATCTAAATCTTTAGGAATATTTACTACTCCATTCTTATATGGTAATGGAAAATTAACATCATTATTTGTTACAACTTTTACATTAGCATCTAATTTAGGCATTCCAACTTTATTACTATCTATTTCATTGATATTAAGTGTTACATTATTAGTTTCATCAATATAGAGTTTAGTTTTTAATATAGTTTTATTATCATTTCGATAGTTTAAGAATAAAACTCCACCAATTACCACTACTAAACATATTGGTACTAGAGACCATTTCCGCATATTAATTTTCATATTTCTTTCTTCTCCTTTTTCTATTTTGTCGATTATTTTATTATAATAATCTCTGAGATTAATATCATGTTCGATTGCTCTTTTTAATTTTTCCTTATTTGTCATTATACTTACCACCATTTCCAAAATTATCTTGTAATTCTTTCAATGTTCTATAAATTAAATGCTTTATATATGATTCACTTGAGTTTATCTCTTTAGAAATTTCTTTAATACTTAATTCTAACTTATAGTATAGATAAAATACTTTTGGAATGTCTTGATTCTTCTTGTCTTTAATATACTTCCAAATTGTATTCCAATTATCTTCTTTAATAATAAGATCGTTTATATTCACATCATCTTCTAATGTATCAATTAGTTCTATATCCTTATCATTTGTTTCAAACAAAGATATTGTCTTAATTTTTTGCAATAGAGTATAATGTTTTTTGATTTTATTATTTGCTATACCTATAAGATAACTTTTAATATTTATATCTGATAATTCCTTTTTATTTAAAATGTTCCATAACTCTAAATATGTATCTTGTATAATATCCTGTGTATCATTGATATTATGACATTCAATAATTACATATTTAAGCAAATCGAAATGTGTATTATCATATATCTCATTAAATTTATATAGGTTTAATTGACTAGCCATATTTATCACCTACATATAATAATCCCTATTTTTTAGAAAAAAGTTCCAAAATTTTAGAAAAAAAGAAAAATTTTTATAAAAATCTGCTTTATAATTTTAAAAAAATAAAGAGCAAATTCCAGATATACTGTCTATACTATTAAGATTGAATGAATTTTATTTATCGTGAAATATTAGATTATGAATAACAAGCCAAATAATAAAAAAACTTATTCCAAAAATGGAATAATAATTACTTTACCCATGTTCATTTAGAAAAAAAGCCCATAATATCAAATACTATGAACTTTATCTATATATTAATCGCTAAAGTGCGACTTTTAACCTCAATGGTGCGGGTAAAGGGACTTGAACCCCCATGGATTTCTCCGCTAGATCCTAAGTCTAGTGCGTCTACCAATTCCGCCATACCCGCAAATAATGGTGGACCTCGAAGGACTCGAACCTTCGACCGCCCGGTTATGAGCCGGATGCTCTAACCAACTGAGCTAGAGGTCCATCGACTAATTAATAATATCATAATATTGTATGCCATGCAAGTAGTTTTTGCTCAAAAAAAAGATAAGCGTATTACTTATCTTGTAACATATTTAATAAATCAATTTTAAATTTATCCTTAGTTGCATTTGCTTTAGAAATCATAACACCCTTATAAGTAGCTAATTCAGACATATGACCTTCTAATAAAATATCTTTAGGTGAAATAGAATCCAACATTACAATTTCTTCTTTTTTATATACTGTATAAACCAATTTAACCTCTCCATGAACTTGAGCAAACATTTTATTACTTGGTAACTTTAATTCATACGTTTCAGTTTCTGCTTTTTTATTTTGTGAAACCATTTCTCCTACAAATTTACCATTTCTTAAAGACGGATAATATTCAAAATTTAACTTTTTAAATGCTAAAGTATTGTATTTCTTTAACGATCTTTCTAATTTACGATACTCATTTTCATCAATATAATCTAAAACATAACCTTTCATATTTTTACCCCCTATTTCTTTTTCTGCTTTTATTTTAACATAAACCAGAAAAAATGTCAATATATTGTATACTTTCCTTATTGCTTTGAGATTATATCACTATTTTTTGCTTTTGTCAAATATTTAATTCCACAATAGTTACACCTTGATTCCAATAATGCAAATAAAAAGTTTTTACTGGTTTCATTTTTTTTAAATGAAAATGAATTTCTTCTTTTAAAATCCCACTACCTTTACCATGTACAATTATTATAACCGAATTTTTTAATTTTATGTTATCTAGAATAAAATCTTTTAATACAGTAAAAACAGTTTCTCTAGTTTCTCCATGAACATCCAGTTTAGGATACTTATCAAGCGGTAAAATCATCTTTGTTTTCACTTCTTTCTAAAGTGGAACCAAAAACTTGCGATACAATTTCTTCGTCGGACTTTACCTCTTTGCTGTTTGTAAAAGAATTATCTAATATTTCTATCGACTCTTTCTTTTTTGTTTCAGGTGTGGTGGGCAAATCTACTTTTTTATCAGAATTATTAGATAGAGTACCAAATTTACTTTCATAATATTGAGTAATTTCATTGATTGTTGGAATAGACAATGTAGCACCCACTATTTTTTTAGCCATAAACTCGGCGATTGTTGCTAAACGAATCGTTGTTTCCATATCATATCCATACGTAATACCATATCCTATCATAGCAACATAAACATCACTTGAACCAGCAAGATCAACAGCATTGGTTGGAATAGTCGCTAAAACTCTGATTTCTTTTTGAACTGAGTAAATAGTCCCTTTTCCTTCTATAGTGATTAATAAATGAATATGTGGAAATTTATCCAATATCTTTTTATAAATATTAGATAGAGTAATAGGATTATCAAAATCAATTTTTAAACCAGTTATTGCCTCAGCAACACTACTAGAGCAAACTATATATTTAGTGTACTTAAAAAAATCTAAAAGTCGATTATGAGGTGTTTTTGCATTCAAAATCGTAATAGCATTAGGATATTTATTAAAAGCATAAATAGAAGCATTGTATTCATATCCATCGACTATAATACAGTCCATTTCTGTATCATAATCGTATTTTTTTATAAAAAAATCATCTGATTTTGTTGAAACAACTGTTCTTGAATTATTATTTTTGCTAATCATAATATAAGAAGTAGGAGTTTTAATATCATAATTGGTTTCCAAAAAATTAGTATAAACATGATTCTCTTCCATATTTTTTTTCATCGAAGTACCTACCTCATCATAGCCAATTACTCCAGAAATATATGATTCCATATTCCATTTTCCTAAAGAATATGCCACAATGTTTGCTTCTCCACCACTACAAGTTATCAGCTCTTTCATTGTATTAGTGGTACCTTCCACTGGATATTTATCCATTACGATATTTAAATCATAAACTAATTTACCTATACTTAAAGTTTTCATCCTAATCACCCTATTCTTGTTATATTATACACTATTTTAAAAAAGAAAAAAAGTCTCATTCCTAAGACTTTTCATAAAATTATTTTAAAGTATCTAATATTCCAGATATAATATCAATGCTATCCATTGCATTATTAATTTTATCACTAACTTTTAAATGGTATTTTTCTTTCATTACTTTAATAAAATTTTTGTAATTGTCACTATTTCGATTTAATTCTTTAAACCAATAAGAATTTTCTTTCAAAAACATTGCCATTTTTTGGTCTTCACTCAATTTTTGTTGTAATAATACATCCATTTTTAATCCTCAAATATTTTATTAATAGGTCTAGGACTTACTGCCTCTGTTAAGGTCTCTGTTGCACCTATTGTTTCTCCTTTTCCAGTTAATTCTTGAACAATCCCTAAAGCTTTTTGAGCTGTTCCAATATGTTCTTGAATTGAAGATAAATCTATATTCTTAATTTTATCAGTTAAAGACTTAAAGTTATAACTGGTATTTGTAGAATTGGAAGTAGAAGTTTTAAAATAATCTTGCCAAGCGTTTTCATCTTCTCCATAAATGTCAAAGATTTCAAAAAATTTTTGCCATGTAGATTCTCCATTTTTTATATAATGTACTAATTCTGGATGCATCTTTGCAAAATTTTTAAATTCGTCTTTAGTAGCCATAAAAAATCACCTATTACATTGTATGTAAATAGATGATTTTTTACTACTTTGTTTCTTTCTTCTAAATAACTCCTTAACCATTTATAAGTACAATTATATCTTAAAGTCATCTAAAAAATCAGCCATCGTAAATTCCTTTACTTTTGTACTTTCTATATGTTCATCATTGTTTTCTACCCTTTTCTTTTCTATGTTTACATAACTTTCAAATTCTACTTTTTTTTGTATAGCGTCTATTTTATGTTTACTGATTAAGGAACCTGTACTTGCTAAATCCATTATGGCGATTTCACTATTTTTAATTTCCTTTATCTCACTATCGGATTTTAGTAAAATAATATCTTTTGCATCAGTAGCAATAGATTTTACAATTTCATAGTTCGTAGATTTTACTTTTTTCATTAAAGAATTTCCGCGTTTTGCACGTCCTGTTTCTTCTAATTCATTTATTTTAATGCGTTTCGCTGTCTTCATGTTAGTAAAAACATTTAAATATTCTACTTGATTATAAGAAAGAGCGGAGACAACTTGACTATCTTTTAAATTCATTCCTTTAACACCAGAAGATTTCACACCTGTAAGTGGAATTTCACTTTCGTTAAATTGAACGTAATAACCATCATTACTTACCAAAACTACATTTTCTTTTGAAGCAAAGACATCAATTACACAATCGTTTTCTTTTAGCTTAATAGCAGACATTGGTTTTGAAAATCTTGTAACTTCATATTCTTTTAAAGTACTTTTCTTTACCATACCATTTTTAGTTACAGTTATAACGCTTTCTATATTTTCGTTCATAACCATAGAGGTTACAACGATTTCTTCTTGCCCCATCATAACAATATTATTTACATGTTTTCCAAGTTCTTTCCACTTAGCCTCTGGAATTTTATGAACAGGTATATATAAATAGTTTCCTAAGTTTGTAAATACCAAAATCGTATCTAAAGTGGTTACTTCGTAAAGGCCTGTCACAAAATCTCCTGGCTTTAAAGTCGTTTCCTCTTCTGCACGAGACGAATAAGACTTAGCACTTACTCTTTTTATATACCCTTCGTTTGTCACAACAACCACTACATTTTCCTTTGGAATAATGTCCGCCATGTCTAATTTGATTTCAGTAACTTCGTCTTTTATTTTGGTACGTCTATCGTTTCCATATTCTTTTTTAATAATTTTAAGCTCAGTTTTTATTACATGTTTTAAAGCTTCTTCATTATTCAAAATTTGCTCCCAAATTTTTATGTTTTTTGCTAAATTTTCCATCTCTTCTTGTAAAGCCACTATATCTGTATTCGTTAGACGGTACAATTGCAATTCCACTATGGCTTTAGATTGTTCAAAAGTAAAATCGTATTCCTTTGTTAAATTTTCAATGGCATCACTTTTATTTTTAGAAGCACGAATAATTCGAATGACTTCGTCTAAAATGCTAATTGCTTTTACTAATCCTTCTAGTATATGGTAATCAAATTTAGCTTTCTTCAATTCCCATTTGGTTCTTCTTGTAATTACTTCTTTTTGATGGGCAATAAAAGCATCCAAGATTTCTAAAATCCCTACTAGTCTTGGACGACGATTTACTATAGCTACCATGTTAAAATTATAATTTATTTGTAAATCGGTATTTTTAAATAAATAATTCTGTATTAACTCAGCGTTGGCTTCCTTTTTCAAATCTATAACAATACGTGCCATATGTTCGTGATCCGACTCATCAATTACATCATTGATACCTTCGATTTTTTTATCGATTTTAATATCCATAATTTTTTTAATTAATTGTTCTTTTACAACTTCATAGGGTATAGAGTGAACAATAATTTGTTTTTTGGTTCCAGAGATAGCAATTTCACAGTCAGCTTTTAAAACAACTTTACCTTTTCCTTTGGTGTAGGCATCTATAAGACCAGTTTTTCCTTCCAGTATTCCACTTGTTGGAAAGTCAGGTCCTGGTAAAATCTCCATAATAGTTTCTAATTTACAATTTGGAGAATCAATTCTTTTTATCGTAGCGTCAATTACTTCACTTAAATTATGAGTAGGAATATTGGTTGCATACCCTGCACTAATACCAGTTGAGCCATTCACTAGTAAATTAGGAAATGAGGCCGGAAGTACAGTGGGTTCTAATTCTTCATCATCAAAATTGTAAGCCATTTCAACCGTATCTTTATTAATGGATGCAAGCATTTCTTCCGCTATTTTAGACAATCTTGCTTCCGTGTAACGCATGGCGGCTGGTCCATCACCATCTATAGAACCATTGTTACCATGAATATCGATTAAGCACTCACGCATTTTCCAGTTTTGACTCATGCGAATTAAAGCTTCATAAATGGAAGAATCACCATGTGGATGAAATTTTCCCATAATGTCTCCTACTGCTCTCGCACTTTTACGATGCGGTTTGTCATGTTTAAAACCTGAAATAAACATAGAATACAAGATTCTTCTTTGTACGGGTTTTAATCCATCTCGAACATCTGGCAAGGCACGTTCTTGAATAATTTCTTTGGAATATCTACCAAAACCTGTTTCCATAATTTCTTCTAAACTGTATTCAAATATTTTTTCAATGATTTCTTGGGTTTCTTTTTTCTTTGGCATTTTGCATCACTTCCTACTATTGGCTTTCAAATACATTTTTATTTTTACTTTCTAAAATCATCTTCTAGAGTAAAATCAACGTTTTCATTAATCCATTCTTTTCTAGGTTCAACTTGATCTCCCATTAAAAGATGAATTCGCTTCTCAGCAACCGATGCATCGGTTAAAGTTACTCGTAAAAGTCTTCTATTTTTAGGATCCATTGTGGTTTCATAAAGTTCTTCGGCATTCATTTCTCCTAAACCTTTAAATCGTTGTACTTTGTAGTTTCCTTTTAAAATCTTTTTCTTTTCCGCTAATTCTTCATCATCTGCTATATAGACTTTTCCTTTATTTCCTTGTTCAATAGAATAAAGAGGTGGAGTTGCAATATAAAGCATACCATTTTCTATTAACGGACGCATAAAACGATAAAAGAAAGTAATGAGTAAAATTTGAATGTGTGAACCATCAACATCGGCATCGGTCATAATAATCACTTTTCCATAATTGGAGTCTTTCGGATCAAAATCTGCACCAAGTCCTGCTCCAATTGCGTATTCAATTTGCTTTAGCTCAGCATTGGATTCAATATCATGCGTACTTGCTTTTTCACAGTTTAAAACTTTTCCACGTAAAGGGAGTATTGCCTGCGTTTCACGATTACGAAACGACTTTGCTGAACCACCAGCACTATCTCCTTCCACTAAAAATAGTTCATTTTTAGCAGAATCTCTTCCCGTCGCACGAGCTAATTTCTCACTTAATAAGCGTTCTTTTGAATTTTTTCCAGTTCCCTTCCTTGCGGCTTCTCTTGCTTTTCTTGCGGCTTCTCTCGCCACTCTGCTTTTCATAGCCTTTTCTAAAATTGTTAGTGCAATCTCTTTGTTTTCTTCTAAAAAGAATTTTAAATTTTCATAAGTAATGGATTCCGTAACGCTTTTTGCCTCTGGTGTACCAAGTTTTCCCTTTGTTTGTCCTTCAAACTGTAACAACTTTTCAGGAATTTTCAAACTAATTACAGCACTTAGACCTTCTCTTACATCGCTACCTTCTAGATTCGTTTCTTTACCTTTAATTAAATTATTACTTCTTGCATAATCATTGAAAGCTTTGGTAATACCCGTTTTAAATCCTACTTCGTGAGATCCACCATCCGTTGTTTTTACATTATTTACAAAACTTAATATACTTTCGTTATAAGAGTCGCTATACTGCATAGCAATATCAACTTCTATATCGCTTTTTGCACTTAAAAAATGAATGGGTTTATGAAGTATATTTTTATTTTCATTAATATATTCTACAAAACTCACAAGACCATTTTCATAATGAAATTCAGCATGCTTATTATCTGGAATATCTTCTATTATAACTTTTAAATTAGGAAGTAAAAAAGCACTTTCTTGCATTCTTTCAACAATGGTTGTATAAGAAAACGAAGCATTTTTAAACATTTCGTAGTCAGGTAAAAAAGTAACCGCAGTTCCTGTTTTTTTCGATTCTCCAATTGTTTTTAGAGGACTCTCTACTTGTCCACCGTTACAAAATCTTATATTACTAATTTTTCCGTCGTTGTAAATAGTAACATCCATACGTTTGGATAAAGCATTTACTACACTTGCTCCAACGCCGTGAAGTCCACCACTCACTTTATAACCATCGCTTTCAAATTTACCACCAGCATGAAGTACCGTATAAATAACTTCTGGAGTGGATTTACCTGATTCATGCATTCCAATAGGAACTCCACGTCCATTATCACTTATAGTAATGGATTCATCGTTATTTAGTGTAATTTTAATTGTATCTCCATAACCATTTATTATCTCATCGATCGCATTATCGACAATTTCCCAAATAAGATGATGAAGGCCACGTTTATCCGTAGACCCAATATACATTCCTGGTCTTTTACGAACCGCTTCTAAGCCTTCCAATATTTTAATTGATGAAGCATCGTATTTTGTCATGTTACCACCTTAAATAAGTATA
>CANPIH010000027.1 GCA_947574085.1 uncultured Mycoplasmatota bacterium
AAATATAGAAAAAGTAAAAAGTTTAAAGATACCACTACCCCCAATAGAAGAACAAAAAAGAATAGTAGAAAAACTAGAGGAATGTTTCGAGTTAATAGATCAGAAAGAAAGAAATGATCAAGAACAAGAAAGATTAAAATTATTACTAAAAGAAATCTTATTAGAAAAAGCAATCCATGGAGAACTCGTACCAAATGATAAAAACTTAAAACCAATAGATGTAGAAAGTATTCTTGATGATGTACCTTACTTAATACCAGAAAACTGGAGATGGACAGAAATGTTTCAGTGTTATGTTTTCAAACAAGGAATCCAGATAGAAATAGAAAAGCAATCGAATGAAATAAGTGAAAAATATCCTTTACCTTTTTTGAGAATAGTAGATTTTACACAAGAAAATCAAGATAAACGATATGTAGGAAAAGAATATAGTACTTATGTAATAGAGAAAAACGAGATAGTTATTGTGAGGTATGGAGCAAGTGCAGGATTTATAGGATTGGGTAAAAAAGGTGTTTTAGCAAATAATTTATTTAAATTAATACCGCAAGTAGAAATGAATGAAAAATATATGTATTATCTATTAAAATCATCTTATTATCAAAAAAAAATACGAACACATTCTGTAGGAATACCAGCAATAAAGTTTTCTTCTTTGAATAAAATACCTATACCCATACCCCCAATAGAGGAACAAAAAAGAATAGTAGAAAAACTAGAGGAATGTTTCGTTCTAGTTGAAAGATTATAAAAATGCTTTTATTAACTTTTCTAAAATACATAAAATGGACAATTTGTAATATTTATGAATTGACTTGTTTTTGTTAAAGTTATATAATTATTTTAATAAAGGATAGGGATGGTCGTACTATGAATATTAAAAATAATAAAAAAGGTTTTACATTAGTGGAATTGCTAGCAGTTATTGTAATATTGGCAGTAATTATTTTAATAGCTTCTAGTAGTGTTTTATCGCAAATGGATAAAGCTCGTAAAAATGCTTTGGCAATTGAGGGAAATACTTTAATTAATTCAGCTAAAAATGCTTTTCAAACAGATATACTTAATGGTGTCGCAACAGGAACAGAAGAAAAATGTTATTCTTTAAACTTTTTGAATAGTGAGGGATATTTTAGTAAAGGTGAAAAAGACGGTTATACAGGAAGCGTATTGGTTAGTCCTTCTTCAGATGGTAAAATAGTTACTTACAAATTTTGGATTAGTAATGGTAGCTTTAGAGTCACAGGAGAAACAGGTACGACTGGTAAAGATGCTACGACTGAATCAAATGCTTCAAACAATTGTGGTAGATAATAATTAAAATGAGGAGTTCAAACTTCTTTTTTTTTCTTTTTTATGAGATAATTATCATGGTGATAAAAATGATTATTGGATGTCATGTTAATTTTACAAATGAGCAACAATTATTAGGTAGTGTTAAACAAGCAATAGAATATGGTGCAAATACTTTTATGTTTTATACAGGTGCACCTCAAAATACGATTAGGAAAAATTTAGAAAATAATTTAATTTTGGAAGCTCATAAATTAATGAAAGAAAACAATATAGAATTAAAAAATGTTATTTGTCATGCTCCATATATAATAAATTTAGCAAATAATAAAGATCCAGAAAAATGGAATTTTAGTATAAACTTTTTAAAACAAGAGTTAGAAAGATGCAAAACGTTAGGTGTAAAATACATTGTAGTACATCCAGGAAGTGCTGTTGGTATTGAAAAATCTATTGCTTTACATAACATTAGCTCTGCTTTAAATTTAATTGTAAAAGATGATGCTCCTATGATACTTTTAGAAACAATGGCAGGTAAGGGAACAGAATGTGGTAGTACTTTAGAAGAAATAAAAATAATTTTAGAAAATGTTGATTCTAATTATATAGGAGTATGTTTAGATACGTGTCATTTGAATGATGCGGGATATACTTTAAATAATTTTGATGATTTATTAAAAGAAATAGATGAAAATATTGGGTTAGAAAAAGTGCATTGTATTCATTTGAATGATAGTAAAAATCCTTTAGGAACTCATAAAGATCGCCATGAAAATATAGGATTTGGTACAATTGGTTTTGATTCATTGCTAAATGTTTTATTAAACAAAAAACTAAAAGATGTTCCTAAAATTTTAGAAACACCCTTTATTAATCGAGAATATCCACCCTATAAATTTGAAATTGCTTCATTAAAAAAGCAACAATTTAATCCAAATTTAATGGAAGATATTGTAGCTTTTTATAAGAAACTTTTGTAGCGAGTAGAGTACTCTTTAAAAAGTTTTTTAATCTTTTCTAAATTTTCTTCTGTAAATTGATTTTTATAACGATCTAGGTTTAAAGTAGCTGGATTGGCAATGATAGTTTGCCAATTTTTTTTCACAAAAATATAAGTAAATTCCAGTTCCTCTTCGCTTAAAAAAATATTATTTTTACGTGCAAAATTATCTACATCGTTCTTTGTTATTTTATTCATATACCTTTCTATAATATTAAACATACAATACCACCTAATATATAGTATGAAAAATCAAAATTTTTGAATACTAATAATAGGTGTTTTTATGAAAAAGTTTTATAAATGTGTTGCTTTCTTCTTGTTTTTATTATCTTCTTGGACATTGTATTCTCTTATATTTATAAAACGTTCCTTTTATGAAAAAATTTATGAAGAAAAGACCAATATTTATGTAAGTTCTTTATCCAGACCTAGAGGAAGAATATTAGATATTAAGGGAAGAATACTTGTGGACAATCTAGGAGTTCGTACTATTGTTTATCGTAAAACGAATAAAATTCGTGTAGAAGAAGAAGTGGAAATTGCAAGAAAACTTGCAAATCTTTTGGAATTAGAAGAAAAAATTAGTGAAATGGATTTGAAAAAATATTGGCTTATTACTCATGCTGAAGAAGGAAAAAAATTGATTACTCAAGAAGAGTATGAATTGTTTGAACATAGAAAATTAAATAGTAACGATTTGTATTTGTTAAAATTAGATAGAATTACAGAAGAAATGTTAAACTATAATGAGGAAGAAAAAAAAGTTGCTAATTTTTATACATTGATGAATAAAGGTTATTATTACGATGCTAAAATTATTAAAATGGATGTTTCTGATCAAGAATATGCAAGCGTTTTGGAAGAAAAAATTCGCGGAATTACGAATGAAATGTATTTTAAAAGAGAGTATCCTTATGGAAGTACTTTAAAAAATATATTTGGAAGTGTTGGGACGATTCCGAAGGAAAAGCAAAATTATTATTTAAACCAAGGGTATGCTTTAGATGATATCGTAGGGATTAGTTATTTAGAAGCACAATATGAATCCTATTTAAGAGGAGAAAAAGACGAATATTTGGTTGAAGATGATGGAACACTTTCTTTAGTTAAAGAAGGGAAAAGAGGAAATGACTTATATTTATCTATCGATATAGAAATGCAAAAAGGAATAGAAGAACTATTAAAGGTTGAAATAAAAAATGGCAAAAAACTTCCCAATACAGAATATTATCAAGGAAGCTATGTTTTAGTAGGAGATCCAAATACAGGAAGTATAAAAGCAATGGTAGGTTTAAAGTATTTAGGAAATGATGTTTTTAAGAACGTAGAGGGAGATGTGATTCATTCATCTTATACGGCTGGAAGTATAGTAAAAGGGGCAAGTATGGCAATGGCTTATCAACAAGGTCTTGTAGATGTAGGAAAAAATATAAAAGATGCTTGTATAAAATTATATTTGGTTCCAGAAAAATGTTCTTATAAGAGTTTAGGATATGTAAATGATATTACTGCTTTAAAAACGAGTTCCAATTATTATCAATTTTTGTTGGCTATAAAATTGGCTGGTTATAAATATGTTCCAAATATGAAAATGAATGTATCTGAAAAAGAATTTTCTATTTATCGTAATGCGTTTTCAAAGTTTGGATTAGGAGTTTCCACTGGTATAGATTTACCTCAAGAACAGACTGGAATTCAAGGAAAAACAATTGCAGCTGATTTACTTTTAAATTTTGCTATAGGACAGTACGATACTTATACGCCTATTTCTCTTTTACAATACATCAATACAATTGCCAATAATGGTGTACGTTATAAATTGGCTTTGATAGATAAAATTGTTGATAAAGAAGGGAATATTCTTTTTGAACAAGAAAAAGAAGTATTAAGTACATTTGATTTAGAGAAACAATATTTTGAAAGAATTCAAACAGGATTTTATGAAGTAGTGAATGGAGGAACTGGATCTGGATATGTAGATTCATCTTTAAAGGCAGCTGGAAAGACTGGAACCAGTGAAACCATATTCGATAGTAACCAAGATGGTATAGGGGATGTAAAAACTATTAATAATACTTTTGCAATGTATGCTCCAATAGATAATCCTAAATATAGTATAGTAAGTGTAAGTCCTCATGTAAGCCACTATAATGGAAAATCTGATACATTTGCTTATATCAATCGTTATATAAGTAAAGCAGTAAGTGATTATGTTTTTAAAAATTATTAAAAGGATTAGAAAAGAATATTTTATTATGTTAAAATGGAATCATGAAAGTGAGAAAATAAAATATGGAATTAAAAGAAAGAATGTATCATATTGGTTTGAGTAAAAAAGATATAAAAAATGCCAAATATGCAATTTTGCCTGGAGATCCAGGACGTGTGAGTAAAATTGCTGAAGAATTAGAAAACAGTGTTCCACTAGCAGTCAATAGAGAATATACAAGTTATTTAGGTCAAATTTATGGAGAAAATATTCTGGTGATTTCAACAGGAATGGGAGGTCCTTCCACGGCGATTTGCATAGAAGAATTAGCACAGTTAGGAATTCTTTATTTAATTCGTGTTGGAACGTGTGGAGGAATGCAACTTGATGTACATGCTGGTGATATTGTTGTTGCTTCCGCTGCTATTCGTCAAGAAGGGACAAGTAAAGAATATCTGCCCATTGAATTTCCAGCAGTAAGTGATTTAAAACTTACTTATGCTTTATATGAAACCGCTATAAAAATAAATCCTAGGACGCATTTGGGAGTAGTTCATTGCAAAGATTCTTTTTATGGACAACACAATCCTGAAAGAATGCCAGTTGGGTATGAACTGGAAAACAAGTGGAAGGCATGGATAAAAGGTGGTGCTTTGGCCAGCGAAATGGAAACAGCATCCCTTTATACAGTTGCTAGTACCTTAAATTTACACGCTACAGCTATTTTATCTGTTGTTTGGAATCAAGAAAGAGAAAATAATGGAGTGGAAAACAAAACGGTTCAAGATACTACACAAGAAATAAGAATAGTTATAGAAACTTTAAAGACTTTGATTTCGGATTCAAAAGAATAGTTTGCAAAATGATACATTTTACTATATAATACATATAGTTAAAAAGAAAGAGAGGTATCTTACATGGCAAAAAATCTAAATCGTGTATTTTTTGGTCTTAAATGTACAAAATGTGGATACTCTAGAAGACCCAGTATTAAAAATAAACATACAGTGGATAAACTAGAATTACAAAAATATTGTCCTAAATGTAAAAAGACAACAACATTTAAAGAATCAAAATTAGGAAAATAGGAGGTGTAAGTTATGAACATAAGTGTGAATGATATTAAAAATGGAATGACGATAATGGTAGAAGGATTTCCATGCGTAATCCAAGATTTTTCTCACGTAAAACCTGGTAAAGGAGCAGCTTTTGTTAAAATGAAGCTTAAAAATCTGAAAACAGGTTCTATTACTGAGGTTTCTTTTAATTCTGGAACAAAAGTAGATCGTGCTCACATTACAAAATCTCCAATGCAATATTTATACGCTAATGGTGATAATTTTGTATTTATGGATACCAATACATATGAGCAAACAGAAATTGCATCGAGTGTTTTAGGAGATGATGTTAAATTTTTAAAAGAAAATTTAGAAATTTTAATTGATTTTTATGAGGGCGAAATTATTGGAATTACTTTACCAGAAAAAATTGAATTTGAAGTGGTAGAAACAGAACCAGCCGTGAAAGGGAATACTGCCAATAATGCAATGAAAGATGCAACATTAGAAACAGGCTACAAAGTAAAAGTTCCTTTATTCATTGAGATGGGTGAGAAAATTATTATTTCTACAAAAGATGGAAAATATTCAAGTAGAGCGTAAGCTCTTTTTTTTAGCAAAAATTGGTTGTAAAAAAACGTAAACATCATTTACTTTTTTTAGTGAAATCGCTATAATAAAAAACATAAATTTATGGGAGATGATGACATGAAAAAAAACTTGCCAGTATTGTTACTTAAAAATTTAATTCTCCTTCCCAATCAAGATGTGAAATTAGAGCTTTCTAACGATTTAAGTCGTGAAGTTGTTTTACTAGCAAGTGAATGTTATCGTAATGAATTAATAGTCTTACCATTAAAAGATCAATTAGAAGAAATGCCAGAAGTAAGTGATCTACCAGAAATTGCAATTGTAGCCAAAATAAAGAATAAATTGGAGTTACCTAATGGAAATCTGCGTGTTACATTAAGAGGTTTATTTCGAGCCAAAGTAGAATCATTAAAAAATCATCAAAAAAATGAAAATATTTTAGAATGCTTTTTTTATAAGTTAGAGGTTCCAAAAATAGAACAAGTAGAAGCACTAGCCATAAAAAGAAAGATTGAAGAATTAGTAGAAGAATATGTTAAAAGTGATGGTATTTCGAACAGTATTTTAAATCTTATTAAAGAAGCTAAGGATTTAAATAAATTTACGGATATAATCGCTACTTTTTTACCTATTTCTTTTTCACGCAAATTAGAATATATTGAAGAAATTAATCCAATTACAAGAGGAAATTTTTTATTGGAAGACTTTCGTTTGGAATTAGAAGTTATTCGTTTGGAAAAAAAGCTAGATGAAAAATTACAAATTGGTTTAGAAGAAAGTCAAAAAGAGTTTATTTTAAAAGAAAAATTAAAAGAAATTGAAGAGGAATTAGGAACTACTTACAAAAAAGAAGATGAAGTAAACTTTTATAAAGAGAAATTAGAAGGTTTAAAAATTCAGAATAAAAAAGTTTTGGAAAAAATTGAGAATGAAATTAGAAAATTTCAATTTATGAGTGAAGTAAGTCCAGAAATTACTGCGGAACGTAATTATTTAGATTGGATGGTTCATCTTCCATGGAATATCTCATCAAAAGATGAATTCGATATAGCTTTAATAAAAAAAAGTTTGGATAAAACTCACTTTGGAATGGAAAAAGTAAAAGAAAAAATTATTGAATATATTGCTGCTAAAAATAGAAATCCATCTGTAAATTGCCCAATACTTTGTTTGGTAGGACCAAGTGGGGTTGGAAAAACTACGCTGGCTAAATCTATTGCAGAAAGTTTAAATCGAAAGTTTTATAAAATTAGTGTAGGAGGATTAAATGATAGTTCTGTTTTAAATGGTCATAGGAGAACTTATATGGGTTCAAGTCCAGGTAAAATCATGGAAGGAATTAAAAAATGCGGAACTAAAAATCCAGTATTACTAATTGATGAAGTTGACAAAATGGTTCATGATTATAAAGGGGATCCAGCAAGTACTCTTTTAGATATTTTGGATAAAACCCAGAACCAATTTTTTGTTGATAATTATATCGAGGAAGAGTTTGATTTATCAGAAGTATTGTTTGTTTTAACAGCTAATTATAAGGAAGAAATTCCTTATGAACTTTATGATCGATTGGAAGTAATAGAATTATCAAGTTATACATTATTAGAAAAAATGGCGATTACTAAAAAATATCTTTTGCCTAAAATTTATTTGGAGCATAATTTACATGCAAAAGATGTAAAATTTTCAGAGGGGGCTTTAAAAGAAATTATCTTAAATTATACGAATGAATCTGGAGTAAGAGATTTGGAACGTCTTCTTACAAGTTTAATGAGAAAATTAATTGTCTTGAATCAAGTCGAGAACGTAAAAATTTTTCCAGAATCCCTCATTGAACTTTTAGGAGTTGGCAAATACGAAACAACTACTTTTCAAGAAAAAAATATTGCTGGTTTTGTAAATGCTCTTGCTATTTCTAATTGCCAAGGAAAAGTAATGCCTATTGAAACTTGCTTTTATAGAGGAAGTGGAAAAATAAAAATTACAGGTTTAGTGGAGCAAGTAATGTATGAAAGTGTTCGTGTAGCTGTAAGTTTTATACGAAAAAATCAAAAGCGTTTTCAATTGGAGCAATATGATTTAAAAACGATTGATGTACATATACATATGCTAAGTGCTAGTATAAAAAAAGATGGTCCCAGTGCTGGACTTTCTATTACTACGGCTTTAATTGGACTAGCCAAAAATAAAGCTATATCAGAATCCATTGCTATGACAGGAGAAATTACTTTAAATGGTTTTGTTCGTAGAATAGGTGGTTTAAGAGAAAAATTAATAGGAGCTTACAATGAGGGAATAAAAAAAGTATTTATTCCATTTGAAAATCATAATGATTTGGTAAGTGTACCAAATGAAGTTTTAGAAAAGTTAGAAATTATTGAAATTCAAAATTATGATGAAATTTATAAAATATTATTTGAGTAATAGGAGGGATTATTACGGAAAAAACAACAATTTATATAGCCACCCATAAACTTTTTTTACCACCTTTTTATTCTTATTATAAACCTATTGCTATTGGGGAAAACAATAAAAAGCTTCCTTATTTAAAAGACAATCAAAAAGAAAATATTGCAGATAAAAATCCTTATTTTAGTGAATTAACTGCTTTGTATTGGATTTGGAAAAATGATCAAAAGAATAAATATATAGGGTTTACACATTATCATCGTTATTTTTATCAAGAAGGATTCATAACAAAAAAAGAAATTAATGATTTATTAAGTCAATACGATTTAATTGCTCCTAAACCTATTTTTTTTGATCGTAATTTGTATGAACAATATAAAAGTGTTCACTATATAAAGGATTTAGAACTTGCTTGTTATGAAATTTTAAAGCAGGACAAAACATACCAAAATAGTGTGATAGAAACTTTGAATCAAAATAAATTTTATATGGGAAATTTAATGATAACCTCTAAGGAAATTTTAGATGATTATCTTTCTTTTTTGTTTCCCATTTTATTTCAGCTTGAAAAGCAAATCTCTTATCTTTCTTATTCTATTTATAATCAAAGAGTTTTTGGTTTTTTGGCTGAGCGTATTTTTAATATTTATGTAAGAAAAAAGAAATACTTAATTTTTGAATACCCTGTAAAGGATACTTTATCTTTAAAAAAACAATTGAGAAAAAGAAATAAAATTTTAGAATCTTTACATTTTGATAATTTAAATAATCAATAATTAAAAATGTCATGGAAACCTTTCATAAACTTAAGCTTATTTCATAAAGTTAATTAGGAAAGGGTGAAAGAAAATGAAAAGTATAGTTCCATATACAAAAGAAATTGTATTTAACACAAAAATAGCAGAAATATGTAGTATCTCTTTAGAGCATGAATTAAACATCCAAGAAGCCGAAATTGAAGGAAACTTTATTGTTTCTGGTGAGTACAAAAGTCACGAAGTGAGTATAAATAAAGAAAGCTTCTCTTATAAACTTCCTTTTACATTAGAGGTTACAGAAAATATTATAAAGGACTCTATTGATTTTGAAATAACTGATTTTACTTATGATATTGTTGGAAATTCAACTTTAAAAGTAAATATTGAATTTTGTGTTACAGCGGAGGAAGAAGAAAAAGAGGAAGAAGAAATTGTAGAAGTTGATCCTATACAAGAGGAAATTAGAGAGTCAGTTATAGAAGAAATTAAAGAATTATTTCCAGAAGAAGATACTGAAATAAAAGAAGATGAATCTCGTTTGGAAGAGGAAAGTGAAAACATTATTTTAAATGCAGTTGAGGAAAAAGAAGAAGAATTTGCTACATACCATATTCATATTGTTACCGCTAGTGATTCTATAGAAAGTATATGTGCTTTGTATACAACAGATGTGGAAACGTTAAAAGAATACAATGCAATTGATACTATAAGTGTTGGAGATAAAATCATTATTCCTTGTTTAGATGAATAAATCATTAGAAGTATTAAAGAAAATATATAAGCCTTATCGCTATACGATTTTAGGAAAAGCAATTTTATTAAATACTACTTTAGGAGATTTTATTGTAAAAGAAAAAGGAAATAAAAATGTAAACGATTTATATGCTTACTTAAAAAGCAGGAGTTTTACTTCTTTTCCAAATTTAATAGAAGAATCTCGAAGCAATGTAAATGTTTATGAATATGTAGAGGGTGTTCCTATGCCTAATGAACAAAAGGCATTGGATTTGGTGGAAGTTATTGCTAATTTGCATAATAAAACTACTTTTTATAAAACAGTAACAGTAGATGATTTTAAATCTATTTATGATAATATAAAAAGTAATCTTCTATATTTAGAAAACGATTATAATCGTCTTTATGAGGAAATAAAAAAGGAAACATATATGTCTCCTTCTCATTATTCTCTTATTCGAAATATCTATAAAGTTTTTGCAGCACTTCAATTTGCTAGTCATGAACTAGATGAATGGTATTCTATAGTAAAAGAACAAACCAAAAAAAGAGTTTCTTTAATCCATAACAAATTAAGTTTAGAACATTTTATTAAAAGCGATGATAACTATTTAATCAGCTGGGAAGATTATCGTACAGATACTCCTATTATGGATTTAATTACTTTTTATCAAAAAGAATTTTTTACAATTCATTTTGATGTTGTACTTTCAAAATATATGGAAAAAGTCAGCTTAAGTGAAGATGAAAAAAAATTATTTTTTATTTTGATTTCTATTCCTAAAAAAATAGAATTTTCTAATGATGAGTTTAAGGACTGCAAAACAGTAAGAGAAGCTATGGATTATCTTTTTATTACAGAAGAGTTAGTGAGGCCATATTACTCGATACAAGAGAAAAATTAGAATAAAAATTTCTAAAAGCAAAACAAAAATATTAAAACGTAGTGGCAAAATTAGTGTTATTAATAATTGATAGAAAATTAAAATACACAATGCAAAAATAGCTAAAATGGTAAAAAATCCTCCTCCACGATTGTTATGGCAAGGTGGAGGGCATGGTCTATTATTGTACATATAATCACCTAAGGTATTATATGTTTTTTTTATGGAATTGGAACTTTACAAAAAACATTTATTCTACTATAATGAAATACAATAGGATGTGGCAAAATGATAAAGAGTAAGAAGGGATTTGTTTTTGTAGAAACATTAATAGTTGTGGCGGTATTGACAGCTTCACTACTAATGGTTTATTCCACATACAGTAATACCATTTATAAAGAAAAAGTAAGAATGAAATACAATGATTCTGTATATTTATATAGAACCTATTATTTAGGGAAATTTTATCGGAATTTTAATTTGAAAAATTTTATTTTATCAAAATCAGATAATGATGTAGTTTTGGTAAATGAAAATAATCTTTTTGCTAGTTTAAATTGTGATGTGCGTGTTTTTGAAAATAAAGAAAATCAAGAATTGTGTGCTAATTTGTTTAATGTTTTGCATATTAATCGAGTTTTAATAGCTAAAAACGATATACATCTGCTACAAGATTGTATAAATTATGATGGTGTTTGCCATGTTTTTCGTGAAAATGGTATATCAAATGAGTTTTTTGATTATATAAAAACGATTGGTGGAAAAGATTTAGAAGGTTATCGAATTATAGTAGAGTACAAAGAAAAAAAAGATGGAACAACGTGTGAGTTAAATGACAAATGTGAATACTATTTTGCAACCTTAAGTTTGGGGGACTTGTGATGAAATTAAATAATAAAGGGATCACTTTGGTGGAATTAGTAGTTAGTATTGGACTGATTTCGATTATTATTTTGTTTTTATTTCGATTATTGGTAGATTTAAGATATAGTAATAATAACACTGATTTTAATCGAATAGATCAACAAACTCGAGCGGTTATATTAAAGACGATTCAAAAAGATTTTATTGAAAGAAAAATAATAAAAATTGAGGATTTAACCAATGGGGAGAATCTTGTGCTACAATTTACTTATTCTGATAATTCTTCTGCAAAATTACAAGTTTCAAAAAAATCTATTACTTATATCTTAGGGAATGACAAAGAAACTTGGGAATTGAAAGAAGAAAATGCAGAATTTGGAATTCATTGTGTAAAATTTTCTAATAATTTAACAAGCGAAGAAGAATTGTTCTTTCTTCAAATTACAATTCCAGTGGTAATGAAATCAAAACCTAAAAATAGTATTGATGATTTGGAATTTTTCTATATAGGGGTAAGAGAAGATTTAGTAATGGAAGAAATACCAGATAAAATTGTTTTAGGAGATTATCATGGCAATACTTGCGGATAGAAGGGCATGAACAATACGAGCTAGAAAAAAATAATGGAAATTTATTTTTTCTTCATTGGTTATATTTTTAATTTGAGAATGAATGCTAAAACCTGTAAAATTGATAAAAATACATACAAAAATTTGTTTCAACTGGAAATTAATGTTTAGAAATTTTAATTTGGCCAGACCTCCTGTTGTTTCTAAAATTCCATTTAAAAAACAATTGAAAATAGAGGAATGAAAAAATATAGTAATTCCTTCACATATAATAAAATAAAAAAGAATGGTACCAAGAACTAAAAATAATGTGTCTGCGCTACGTTTTAAACTTTTAGAAAGGACAAGAGAGAAAGAATCCATTTTGAATTGTTTATCCTTTTTCTTTTCATAAGGATATTTACGAAAAAAAAGCGCAATTAAAAAATTAACGGAATAGTGAATAATCATAATTTTTATAGTAATTCTTTTGTCTAAAAAAATAGCATTTAACATGTTGTATAAAAATAATGGATTTAAAAAACAAGAATAAGAAAGAATAACACTAGCGTCTTCTTTTGTTAGTCTTTTTTCTTTTACTAGATTTGATATAATATAAGCGTTGGTGGGTGTTCCAGAAAACATGGACATTATAAATACATAGGATGCAGTTGGAGAAAAGTTAAATATTTTTTTGAAAAATTTATGAAATGTTTTTTCTATAAAGTAAAAAAAATTATAATTCATTAATATGTCATTAATAATAAACATAGGAAAAAGAGAAGGAAATACATTTTCAAAAAAAAGAATACTTCCATTTATTATACATTGTTTAAAAAGAGTATTTTTTAAAAAAAGTAAATAGATAAAAAATAATGCGAAACAGGGATATAAATTATTTTTAAAAAAAGTTTTCATATTCTTTCTTTCCTTTGCTATAATTAAAATGGTGATACTATGTTTAATAAAGTATATGAAAAAATAAAAAAAAACATAAAAGAAAATTATAAATTTTTAGTAGTTGTTCTTCTTTTCTTTTTTTTGTTTTTTTATGAACTTCCATTTGTTATCTATCGACCAGGCGGAACAATTGATTTAAATAATAGAATTTTTGTAGAAGAAGCCTATAAAGGGGAAGGAAAACTTTCTATGGCGTATGTTTCGATGATGAGAGGAAAGATTCCGCTAGTCTTATTATCCTTTTTTATGCCCAACTGGGATTTAGAATCTTCTAAAAATATTACAATGGAAAACGAAAGTGTTGATGATACACTTGCAAGAGATCACTTGTTATTGGAAGTAGGATTAGATAACGCTACTATAAGTGCTTATCGCTTAGCAAACAAAGAAATTCAAGTTAAACATATATATCCTATTATTACTTATATTACAAAAGAGGCTCAAACAAATTTAGAAGTAGGAGATATTATTTTAAAGGTAAATGATCAAGAATTTTCAACACTAAATGATCTACAAACGTTCATTAATTCATTGAATGAAGAAGAACAGGTACATTTTAAAGTATTGCGAAATAAAAAAGAAAAAGAGTGTGACGCTAAAATATACAAAGTAGATCATTCTTTTAAAGTAGGAATTTCTATTGTAGAAAAATATGAATACAGTACAAATCCCAAAATTACAATTGAAACTAAAAAAAGTGAATCTGGTTCAAGCGGAGGTTTGATGACAGCACTGGCAATTTATAACGCTTTGACAGAAGAAGACATAACAAAAAATCGAAAAATTGTTGGTACAGGTACTATTGATGTTTTAGGAAATGTTGGAGAGATTGGGGGTATTAAATACAAATTATTAGGGGCAGAAAAAGATCATGCTGATATCTTTTTATGTCCTTTAGAAAATTATGAAGAAGCAAAGTTAGTTAAAGAAAAAAACAAATTGCAAATTAAATTGATTCCTGTTAAATCTTTACAAGAGGCAATTCTTGAGCTAAAAAAATAAATTAGGTACTTTTCAAAAATACTTTTCTGTTTTATAATGATAGTTAAGAATAGAAGAATGGTGATAATATGAGATTAAGATATCGTATTCCATTAGCTTTAATTACAATATTCATGATATTAACATTGTTTATTGCAAGTAGTTATGCTTTATGGAAAGTTACTGTTTATCAAGAAACAGAAAATATAATTGAAACAGGGTGTTTTTCAATTCAATTTGAAGAAAGTTCTTCTATTAATTTAAACAATACATATCCAATGAGTGATGAAAGTGGAATGAAACTTTCTCCTTATAGCTTCACTATAAGAAATACTTGTACAGTAGATGCAAAATATACTGTGTATTTAAATACTTTGGAAGTAAATGGTGAAAAATTAGCAGATGATTTTATTAAATATTCTTTAATAAAAACAGAGGATGCTTTAAATACTGCCTATTCTTTAGATACTGCAAAAGTGAATTTGGACAAAACACATTTTTCATTTGATAAAAATATTTTAAAATCTTATGAAATTGCAACTGGAACATTAAAAGGAAAGACAAATGAAACGAATGAAGATGGGGAATCAGTCACTTATGATTTGCGCTTATGGATTGATGAAAAAGGAACAAATTCTATAGGTGGTCAGACTTTTGAAGCCGGGGTATCTACTATTGCATATGCTACAAAATTAACTGAAAATTCTTCCGCTGAAAATTTAGATTAAAAGACATTTATTTGACAGAAGCATTTTGCACTGTCTTTTTTTTATGTTATACTTATTTAAGGTGGTAACATGACAAAATACGATGCTTCATCAATTAAAATA
>CANPIH010000028.1 GCA_947574085.1 uncultured Mycoplasmatota bacterium
CAATATTTTTATATCGATATCCTCAATATCATTTCCTTAACTTAATGACATTGATGAAAGACAAGTTGTTATTGATGTGATAAGTATAAAATAAATAATTAATGATTTAGAGATTGTGATAAAGGTATATTGGATTATTATAATATTTTATTAATTACTTAATTTAATCTGTTTCTAAATTGGCTTTTGTTCAAATGGTGTAATTATTATATTATTTCTATTGTTCCAATTAATATAAAGTGAGTTGAACAGTAATGTCTGTATATCAAAAGGGAAATTTGAATGATGCAAGGGGTGAGGATGTAATTGTTTATAGTATTCTAGTTAAATAAATATTATTAATTAAGCAATTTTTGCAATTATGATTAGCATTAGTATTGTTTTATAAATTTACTAAGATAACTGTTATAATCTCATTATCATGATTAGATTGATAAAACATTCTGTTATTATTACTACATAACTTATTTAGCTTTGAAATTTCATAATTTCGTAATTTGTTTATTTCTTTTTTATTAATACTATTTTCATTACAGTAATTGATAGTTTTTATTAGAAATTGATTTTTTTCTTTATTAACCTGTATAATAAAATCAAATATGTCACTTGAATACTCGCGTGCTATAAGTAAAGCATTTTCTAATATTGAGGTTAATAGCATACTTATATCTAACTCGTCTATATTTTCGGGGATTTTGCCATTTATTATGACCTTGATATTAATACCAAATTTTTTTATTTTCTCTATCTTGCTATTCAAAATATAGTTAATTGTATTATTATTGACTAATATATATTTATTTTCTGTATCTATCTTTTCTATAAGTTTTTCAAGTTTAACTAAGGAATTATTCAAATTTTGTTTATCATAAATTGTCTGTGATTTAATCGATAATAGAATGTTTTTTAGATCATGATTCCATCTATTGATAAAGTTATATCTTTCGCGTACAGTGTCAATTACCTCTTTTTCATGTTTAATGGCATCAATGTAAAGTTGTTTTTTTATTGAAGTATCAAAATATACTGATAATAAAGCAGCTATTTTATATAAAAGTATATTTTCGATACAAAAAAATACAATCCCACCAACTAAATAATATTCTCCTTTATTAAACAAAACATAATTATTTGCAAATACTAAAATGATTATTATTTGTAATATCTCTATAAAAAGAAAATATAGTACAGCACGGTCAGGAATATTAATTTTTTTATCTTTGCTGCCTTTTATAAAAAAATATTCAATTACTAATATGAGTTTATTGAAGAAAACTATCATTGTTGAAACAAAGGCGTATGTATCATCAAAAAACATATTTGATGCTGATAACGTGAATAATGTTCCAGCAAAAATAAAGATACCGTTAAAAATTAATATATTTGCAATAACTATACTAATCGACAATAAAGTATTTTTAATGTTAATATGATTTACATTTATACAATATACTAACAGGATAATTATTAATACAATAATAGAAATAATATTCTTATTTAACAGGTAATTTATAACATGTGAAATTACACTCAATAAAATAATAAATAATTTATTGACTTTAGAATTACATTTTACATCATTTAGTAAATCGAGCATGTTAATAATAAAATAGTTATCCATCAACAGAGCTACTATAGAAAAGAAATAAGTTGCTATTTGCATAAATACTCCCCATATTTTTTTTCGGATTCTTTTTTATAGGCTCTGCTGATAGGAATTAATGTACTATCTATCATTTCAATAGTGGAGTCTGAATAGTTAAAAAATTTTATATATTTGCAGTTTATAAATTTTCCATATGTGGGCATTATATAGTCACAATCATTCATAAAAATATCTTTTATTGATTTAAAGGTTGCCCTAATTATATATTGTTTATCTTCATGAATTACTAAATTATTTTTACTGTGTGTTTCAATAATTCTAATCTTATCTTTATTAAGTACTAATTTTTTGTTACTGTCTTTGAAAATAACATCATTATTTTCATCATTTAACACGCTTATTAAATGACTAATTAAATTTTTTAAATCGATATCCAGTTTACTTTTTCGTATAAACCAAAAAATATCATACTTAAAACTATCGTAAATAATATTTTCAAATGAAGATACTATGATTAATTTAGTTGTATTATTTATGTTGTGTTTTTCAAGGTAATCGAAAGAGTTTTCTTTTTTAAAATTGTAATCTAAAAATAGAACATCAACTTGTTTATTTGTAACAAATTCAGTTAATTGTTCCAAAGATAGGAATTTATAGATATTAAATTCAATATTGTTAAAACTAGAAATAAAATTTAAACTTATGAGATCTAAAAATTCTTTATCATCATCACAAAATATAATATTATACCTTTTCATAAATTGTTTGCTCTCCCTTCTAAAATTATTTTGATAATAAATTTTCCCATATAATTGCAAAAATTCACAAGTGTATAAAAAAGTATTCGGTGTGTGCTAAAATAAAATCGCTCTATAATAGTGTAATAGGAGGAAATATATGATTGAAAATTTATCTTTAAAAATTGCTAGATCGGTAATACCTGAAAATGAGGCTTCAGGTTCTAATATAGCAATAATTTCGTATGGAGTACAAGCAATTATATCAACTTTAGCAACTTTGTTGTTATCTTTATTTGTAGCTATTTTTTTTTCAAATAAGATATTTGAGTTGCTGTTGTTTTCGATTACCTTTATACCTATTCGTTTACTTCATAAAGGTTATCATTGTAAAACGTTTTTTGGGTGCGTAATTACATCAAATATAATGCTTGTGTGTGCAACATATCTAGCAAATATTATTCCAATAAAATTTTGTTTATCCTGTCTGCCTATTTTACTATTTATAGAGTATTGGGCATCGGTAGAAAAAAAGAAAGGATACGTTATTTTTGAAGCTACATATATATTTATTTTAAGTATACTTTATGAAGGCTTTATAATTTTCTCTTTTTTAACTCTACTCATAAGCAATATATTAATAATAGGAGGAAAATGCCATGGCAGCTGTATTATTTTTAAAAAGAGGAATATTTAATATTTCTTATTTTGCCGCTAGATTAGCGGATTCTCCAAATACATGGATATGGATGTATGAACCAAAAAGGCCAAAGACAATGAAATATAAAAAATGATCTATTAAATATTTTAGACGGCTATTTAAGTTTATTGTTTTTAAATTCAAGATATTCAATAAATAATTTAATCTCATTTTTAATGCCATCTATATCCTGTAATTTTTTAGGAATAACAATCGTATAATTATCATCTTTTTCAAGTGGCAATGGTTCATTAGTGAGATTAAGAAAGTATTCTGGGATGACGTTGAAAAATTTGCAAATCTTAGTTAGCATCAAATCATTTGGTCTAGCTCTGCCTTGCTCATATGAAGCTAGCATCCCTTTTGTTATGCCAAGTTTATCAGCAAGCTGAGCTTGAGTTAGTGAAAATTCATCTCTCATAAATTGTATTCGTTCGCCAAGAATATTCATAAATTACCTCCAACAAAATAATTATATAATTATTTTGTTCTTTTCTTGGAAAATACAATTATATTATATTATAATGATGTTAATACAATATAATTGTATATTTTTTATGATGGACCAATTATTTTGTAATAAACTTTATAATTTTAATTTTAATTGTTATTATTTATTAATTTGGTGTATAAAAAAGTCTATTTGATGCAAGAATTAACGACAAATTTAGAATAAATTGGTAAATTGTATTTAAGATATGCATATCAAATAAACATGAAAGGGAAATTATTATGAAAATGAACAAAACGAAAAATTTAATTGTACTATCTCTTTGCTTTGTTACTATTTTTTCACAATTTAATATAGTAAATGCTCAGGGTACAATTAACAAAAGAAAAAGAAATGATGTAGGTGAATTAGTTGCTCAAAGTTATGCTGATAAATGGGCTGGATATACCGAGGTTCAGGCTTCTACAGAATCAACTGGATTAGTTAATAAATTATATACTAAGGGAGTTCTTAAATTAAATTCAACTGGAGAAACAATCTGGGTTGGAGAGAGAACAGATTCAGGAAATGGCGCTGGATACTCGCTAAAGCATAGTACTACTAAACACTATGATAAAAAATATGCATTTTATTCAACACACGAGACTATTCATACAACTTCAACAGTAATCTATTTAGTAAATACTGTAGCTTAATTATTTAAAGTCAAAGTTGGTTTATTTTAATCAATTTTGACTTTCTATTAAATGATATCTAGGAGAAAGATACATATGAAAGTTATTAAATTATTTATAATTATAATATTTTTGACGGGTTGTGTTCAAACAAAAAAAAATAATAAAATTAATATTGATGAATTCAATAAAAATATTGAGACATTATATGAGTTTTCGCATGGCTTGGAAGAATTAGATGATGTAATAGAATATGATGGTAATCCGATCAAATTGAATTATAGAATAGAAAATACAGGGAAAGAATTAAATCTGGGATTATATATTGCAGTTAATGGTATATTACAGGAGTATAAGATAGGAGAATCACTTTCTCTGTCACATGTAATAAATATTAAAAATGATGAGACAAAATCAATTGAATTAAATTTTCTACCAAATATAGGAAAAACAAACGATATTTATAATTTAAATATTTTTACTATTTTAGAACCAGAAAAAAAAATCAATTCCCTAAAAGAATATACGAATCAACATTCAATGAATCAGTTAGCAGTAAAAAAAATACATTTTAACACAGATGGTGGAAATAAAGTTAACAATTATTTAAAAAGTGATTTGTTACAAATGACCAATGATGAAATTGACTCATATGTTTTAAATGAAAATAATAAAATTTTTTCTATTTTAGATAATGACAGTGAAATTAAAATTTTTCAAGATGGTATAGAAAAAATGGATACTTTAACTGCAAATAAAGAAATATTACTACAATTATGCGGTCCAGAATCTGAATATGAAGTTATTGAATTTAATAATATGGAACCTGCTAGTTTAGGTTATGTGACATTAAAAAAAGATTTTTTTACAAAGGTTAATTTAAAAATAAATCAAGATACAAAAAATTATTTTATTATTCTTATAAAAAAAGGAGAGGATTCCAATGCATATGTTACACAATCAAAAAGGTTTCTTGTGGAAGGATAAAGCTAAATTAGTTTTATTAGCTTGTTTGTTTGTATTTACAGGATGTCATAATCAAGAAAAAAAACAAAATAAAAAAGAGTTGGAAGTAAATAATAAAGAAGAAACAGGTGAAGTAGAAAAAAAAGATATTTCATCGATTTTAGTTGATAACTATGCAATTGGTGGAATGGTAACAAACAAAGATTCATTGATAGTTGCTTATTATGCTAATACTGAGGATGTAGAGACACTGGCTTTTTTAAGAGATTATGATATTAATACATACGCTTTAAATAAAGAAGTTACAATTGATAAATATACTAGTACAACTAAATTAGTCAGTTATCCAAATTATTTTTATATTGATGATGGTACTCCTGGTTTAAAATGTTATGATTATGATTTAAACCTATTAAATAAAGTAGATGTGGGGACACTTAACTGTTTGACGATAATATCAAATCCTACATTAACGAAAGTAGCATATATAAAAAAAGATATAAACAATAGTCGGATTTTATATGTATGTGAAAATAGTATAGATTTAAATAATGAAAAAATAATTTTAACAATCAATCAAACGTTACCTAAACAAATTCTTTCAATTAAAGAAATTTTTTATTCATCTGATGGAAAAAAATTGGGTTTTATAGGGGATAGTTTTTTATCATTAGATCTAAATAGTGAGTCTAAGACAATATATGGAACAATTGATTTAGAAAATAATAGTAGTGATTTTAAATATAGAGAAAATATAGATGTAGATTCGTGTAATGGTAAAATGCTAGTTCATTATCGTGATGGCTATCAATCAGAAAATTCAAAAAAAGATAATACAGTAATAGTTGATTTAAATACTAGTACAGAAAATATTTTTTCAACAAATATGAGTAACGAAAATTTAGAATTTTTTATGTGTGGTGAAAATTGTTTTGTTGAAGTTGGTTATGATTTAAATAACAGTAAAGATTCCTATATCTTAAAATTTGGAATTGATCAAAAACTTTATGATATTGATATTTCACAGATTCAAATAGAAGATGGAGCAGCAAGATTTAAAGGTGTTTATAGGAGTGATAAAGATAGTTTAATATTATATTATCAAACTTATAATGAAATAGAACGTAAATTATCACAAAGTATAAAGGAAGTAAAAATCGGACATGAAAATTAGAGTTAGTAATCTAGATAAAAAATATACTAAAAAAGGAGATTTTATTCTTAAAAATATTAATCTTGAGTTGAATAATGGTATATATGGATTAATTGGACCTAACGGAGTTGGAAAAACTACTTTTTTACATGTTTTATTAGGGATTCTTCCAATGACAGCTGGTGAAATAATATGTGATAATGACATTAAATTTGCGTCTGATGAGTTTTATGATCTTGTAGGATATTTACCCCAATATCCAAAGTTTTATAAACATTTTACAGCTAATGAATTTATGAGTTATATCTGCTCATTAAAAGGAATTAATTCAGTTGACACAAAAGAAAAAGTTAAGGAATTACTAGAGTTAGTCAATTTAGAGAGGGTAAAAAATAATAAAATTAGTACTTTTTCAGGTGGGATGAGACAACGTCTTGGGATAGCACAAGCTCTTATAAATAATCCTAAATTATTAATATTAGATGAGCCTACTGCAGGATTAGACCCTAAAGAAAGGATAAGGTTCAGAAATATTTTATCTAGATTATCAAAGGATCGTATTATAATTTTTTCAACACACATAATTTCTGATATTGAATATATTGCAGATTGGATTATTTTTATGAAAGATGGTGAAATAATTAACCAAAATACACCTGCTAAGGTTATAAATGAACTAAAAAATAAAGTTCAGGAAATTACAGTAGAGGAAATTGAATTGGATAAATATATTAAAAAACACAATGTTATTAGTTTAAAAAGACATGATGATAAAATTATAGTTAGAATATTGGCTAATAAAAAAATTGGTACTTTTTGTAAACCAAAACTTGAAGATATATATATGTTGTATTATGACGAATCAAATGTTTAGGACTATACGATTTGAAATTAAAAAAATATTTACTAAAAGTACTTTAGTACTGTTATTGATTTTATTATTTGCTAATGCAATAAATATTGCAGTAAATTATAATCAAACAAGTGATGAAATCTATGAACGAGGATATTCTAGTATTTATAATCATGTAAAAGGAACTATAACTAATGATAAAATATCTTTTATTACAAAAAAATTAGAAAAGATGACCAATCTTGTTAATGAAAATAAATATAACAGTAAGGAAGTTGATGATAATACCTACACAGGTTATGTTTATGGAGATATGAGTGTCTTTCAAGATATATATAATGAGATGTATGCTGCTGTATTATATAACAAATCAATATCAGAAAAATTAAATATTATAGAAGAAAATATTTCAAATGCAAAGCAGAAATCAAGCAAAGCAGTATACGAAGAACTAAAAGATCGAATGAGCAATCGTGTGATATCGAAATATTATAATACTAGAGGAATGGAAGCATACCTTGATTATAATTTTTCGACTATATTAATTATTTTATTAGTTATAACTTGTGTTATACAGTTATATACGATTGATAGAAAAAATGAAATGGTGTTGTTAATTGGAACAACAAAAAAATATTATAAGCAATATACAAAAGGAAAATTATTATCAGTTTTTTTTATAATATTTTTTTCAGTGATATTTTTTAGACTAATAGACTATATGATATTTAAACAATTTAATTATGTAGAAGGGTTTCTAAATCCATTATATAGCTTGCCATATTTTAATTTCACATACAGTAATGTTACTATTATAGGGTATCTTTTAATCGATACCATTTATAAGATTTTGATTATTTATTTTTTTGCTCTTATTATAATTATTTTATCAAAGTTTATAAAAAAGAGTTTTATTTTAGTAGGAATATCAGTGCTATTAATTTTTTGTTTATTAAATCTAGAATACTATTTTTATTTTCCTATTGCTTTGCTTCAATCAAAAATAATTTTTCAAACAGGCAAATTAATTACATTTTTAAATGTTATTGTTAATATACCAATAATACAAATTATTTTCATTATTATAATGGTTTCAATATTTAGTTTAATTATTTTAAAGTTCTTTGAAAGAAGAGTAAAGTTATGAAGCAAATATTTATAGTAGAATTAAATAGAATATTAATTAAAGAGAGAATACTTGCAACACTAATCATATTTATTCTATTTGGAACTGTTTTTCAATGTGTTACTATAAAAGTGCCAAATCAGCAAATTTATGAGCAACATGAAGATTATTTAGATACATACAAATTTCTAGAGGGTCCATTGACTATCGAAAAAGATGATTTTATTACTAAAAAAGATTTAGAAATAAAAAGCAATGAGATAAATAATCAAAATGCTATTAAAGATTATAAAGAAGATAAAATATCATTAGAAAAATTTAAATCAACTTTAAAATCTAAGGCTTATATCGAAAATCAAGTTGAATTATTTAATAATGTAAAAAAACAATATGAATACGTAAAGAAAATAGGTAATGTTGAATTTATTGATGTTAATGGACTGACGGTTTTAGTTAATGGACAGTTTGATTTTGTACTGTACTTATTCATGATCATACTAGTAATAACAATTTATTTACGTGATATAGAATCTGGAATGGATGTTGTGATTAGTACAACAAAAAATGGTAATAGAAATATTTGGCTTGTTAGGTTTATCATTGCTGTGTTACTTGCAACACTCGCTTTTATAGGTGTGGAAACTTTTCGATATATATATATTTTATTAATATATGGTATAAGTAATTTATCAACAAATATTTCAACTTCTAGCATTATTGGCAATACAAAGTGGAATTTAAGTTTTTTACAACTTTATATAGTAGTTATAGTATTAAAAATAATATGGATATTTCTTACTACCCACTTTTTAGTACACCTTTGTAGATATATTAAAAACAGTTTGTACAATTTTGTTTTTAATTTTATATTGATTATTTTGCCATATATGATTTTCTCATCACGTATATTGTCATTTAATCCACTAATAGGATTAAATGAACCGATCAATTATTTTAAAGGTACAATTCTAAGTGATAATAATGTTATATTTAAGGCTTTTAATAATAAAGAATATCTTTATATAATCTGTACATTCTTTTTATTTGTTTTTATTAACATTTTTTTAGAAACAAGGAGAAGAAAATCCAATTTAAAAGTAAATAAAATACTAATAATTTGTATTTGTTTTAGTATATTTATTAGCGGATGTACCCATAAAGAGCTTTTAAAAGATGTAAGATATAATTCATTGCCGTTTTCGCATTTTGAAAAAGGGGATAATTATATTTTTGATATAGAAAATGAAAAGTTTATAAATACTAAAAACAATGAAGAGTTCTTGATAGAACGTGATCCTTTTGTAAATGGAACAATTGTTAATGGCAATTATTACAAAAATTCCTATTATTACCTCTCATTAAGTAATAATAGTTACGAGATAAGAAAATTAAACTTAGATACTTTTGAAAGTGTAGAACTTTTTAAAGTGAATGCAGTAAATATTGATAATATTTTTAGAGATATTATGCGATATACAACTTCTCTAGAAGATATTAAGATTGAAATTCCTGATTCTATTTTTTGTGACGGAAACACTATATTGCTTTTTTATAAAAATAAGATAGAGTTTATTGATCTGCAAACTAATAAAAAACAGATATTAATAAAAAATAGTATTATACCAACAGTATATTCAATACAATATGATAATATATATTATTTAGACAGTTATTACCAATTGCATAAATATCATCTTTCAAGTAAAAAAGATGAAATTTTATTTGATGAGTTAGTAACATCATTTTGCATTGATAATGGAAAAGTATATTATAGAGAATTAAAAAGTGGATATGTTTACGAATATAATAAAAAGAATCATAAAAAAATTATAGATGTAAATATACTATATTTTTATGTTAATAATGAACAGTGTTATTACGTTGAAGAAAGTTCTTTATTGCCATACTGTTATGATATCGTAAACAATAATAAGGTGGAGTTAGTAAATTATAAGGTGTATTCTTTTATAGTAGAAGAAAATAACTTTTATTATTCTTATTATGAAGAAAAAGATCATTCGATAAGAATAGATTACAAAAAAACATATTAGATGTAAATAAAAAATGAAATTAATAACAAAATTTCTATCCATTATCCTATTCCTAATCATTAGATAGTATTTTGTCGTTTCAAAATAAATATCTTTAACACATGATGTGAATATTCAACTACTATTTTTAAATAGTAGTTGAATTTACCAATGTTTTTTAAATAAAGATGTTAATGGATTTAATATATAATTTCATTTTTGAGGAGGAGTAGGTAAATATTACATATTTATGATAATTTTTATATTAAGTTTTAGAAGTAGACGTGAATCGTTTACTTCTTTTTTTATGTTTTTAATTAGAGCCTCCCCCTCTTATTCAACTAATTAAAAGTTGAATAGGAGGAAAAATGAAGATAATAGTTGATGAGTATATACCATATATGGAAAAGGTTGATAGTCGTTTTAAATATTATGTGTTGTTTATGGTGTGAATAATAAATTAAATAAGATTGAGATCACTAAGAAAATGTTTTTATAAATTTTTGGGATTCATAAAATAAAAATAATCAATGGCAAAAGGAGATATTTTATTAAATATCAATATGATCAACTTCTATGTCATATTGAATTATCCAGAGCTGATTATTATGAATTTAGAAGTTTTAAGTCTCAATTGATAAGAGATAAGAATATTTCAGATCGTTATATTGAACAATCTGAACAAACTGATACAAGATTATATAAGAAAGGGATTTATAATTCTATTAATATTGAAACAATAGTATATAAAAAATACATCAAAGATGAAATAAATAAGGCAGTTAGTGAATTAAAAGAAATACAAGCAAGAAGATTGATTATGTATTATATAGAGGAAAAGACATATGAAGAAATTGCACAAATCGAAGGTTGTACAAAAAGAGCGGTGAAATTTTCTGTGGATGCTGCTAAAAAGAATTTGCAAAATAAATTAAAAAATTTATTTTTAGACTACACAAATAAGTAAAAAGTGAGCAAACAGGTGAAGAGATATTAATCCATCACCTGTTTTTTGGTGTTCTCCCTTCAAAAGGAGGAAATTAATCTGAATAAAAAAACAGAATTAAATAACTTAAAAAGTAATCAAAATGCATAGTTCCCCCTTTCCCCCAAAAAAGAGGGTTATTGAACGGCAGGAATTGTCTTGGCGTTTTGTTGAATAAAATTAGTTAAATCATCAATTGTAAGACCAATACTTAATAGTTGTTTGATATCTGATTTTAGATTGTTTTTGAGATATTTTTCTCTTTGTTCTACAGGTGTTTCAATATTCGATAAATCTTTAGGATTCCAAATCTCACCTGTACGAAGCATGTGGTAAATTGCAACTAGTATTTTTCTGGCTATGGCAATATAAGCTCTTTTCTTTCCTCAGCGTTTGGAGATTTTATTAAACTTGTTGGCGTAGTAAGGATGTTCCTTATCCTTTACAGCTGCATGTGCAACCTCAACCAAACAAGGTTTAAGATATACTCCCGCACGAGAAATTTTGACAGATTTTTTCTTGCCAGCAGATTGATTGTTCATTGGAGTTAAACCAGCCCAAGAAGATAACTTTCTTGAAGATGAGAACTGTTCCATATCATTGCCAATTTCAGAAAGAATAATGATGGCAGAATTTCTTTTAATACCAGGTATTTGACATAGGAAATTAATATTATCTTCAAATGGTTTTGCCATCATATCGATCAATTTATTGATTTCATTGATATTTTCGCTTACTTGTTCCATATGTTTTTGAATCAATTGGATACGAGCTTTCTGGATAGGAGTAAAATCAATGCCAGAAATAGCGTTGATGATATCTTCTTCGCTTGCTTTACATTTTCCATGAACTTTAGAAAGAATATCTTCCGATGTGAAAGGGGTGAAGAGTGATGAATGAAAATATTAGTCGTGGACAAATATATCTTGCTGATCTTGAACCAACGATTGGCTCTGAGCAGGGAGGAGCACGCCCAGTCTTGATTTTACAAAATGATATTGGTAATCGACATAGTCCGACAACAATTATTGCAGCAATAACAAGTAGAATATATACAAAACATATACTACCAACTCATTATATGATTCCATCAAGCTCAGGTCTAACTCATGATTCAATTGCTTTATTAGAACAAATAAGAGTTATTGATAAATCGCGTATATTAAAATATCTAGGAACACTTACACCAAATGATATGATTAATATTGATCAAAAAATAGTTATCAGTTTAGGTATAAACAATTATTATATATGACTTAAAAATAAGATTATATGAGTTTAAATTTTATCAGTATTATTTTTGCTCTTCATCAATATTATATTATGAGGTGATCAATTTAATGGCATCCAGTACTAAAATAGTTTGCAAAAATATATTTAAGAATAACGATAAAGAAATTATTAGGAAAATCTATACTTGGAAATGGATTGAGCTAATAAACCAAATTGAAAAGAATAAGTACTAAACTAATCGCACATTAGAAAGCTGTTATACTGCTATGTTATTATAATATAGCAGTATAATTGTTTTTCTTCTTTTAAGGAGAGAATAACAAAATGAATAAATTAAAAGTGGCGATATACTGTCGTCTATCGGAAGAAGATAGAAACAAGGAGTCGGAAGATGATGATAGTAATAGTATTCAAAATCAAAAATCCATGCTTAATAAATATGCACTAGAACAAGGATGGGAAATTTTTAAAGTCTATAGTGATGACGATTATACAGGTTCTGATCGTCGCCGCCCTGAATTTAATAATCTATTACGTGATGCCAAGGCACAAAAGTTTAATATTATTCTTTGTAAAACACAATCACGATTTACTAGAGAATTAGAATTAGTCGAGAAATACATTCATGGTCTTTTCCCTATTTGGGGGATTCGATTTGTAAGCGTTGTTGATAATGCTGATACTGCCAATAAGGGAAATAAAAAATCAAGACAGATAAATGGTTTAGTAAATGAATGGTATTTGGAAGATATGTCAGAAAATATTAAAAGTGTACTAATAGATCGTAGAAAAAATGGATTTCATATTGGTGCATTTGCTTTATATGGTTATAAAAAAGATCCTGATATGAAAGGACATTTAATCATTGATGAAGAAGCAGCTAAAGTCGTTAGGGAAGTATTTACACTTTTTTCTAATGGTTATGGCAAAACAGCAATTGCACGAATTTTAAATGAACGTGGAATACCTAATCCAACCGAATATAAACGTCTACATGGTTTACGTTTTAAAGCACCTAAAACAAGAAATAGCACACTTTGGAGTTATTATGCGATAGCTGATATGCTAATAAATGAAATTTATATTGGGAATATGGTTCAAGGGAAATATGGGAGTGTATCTTATAAAACCAAACAAAATAAGCCTCGTCCTAAAAGTCAGTGGTATATTGTTGAAGGAACTCATGAAGCAATAATTGATAGAGAGTTATGGGATAGAGTACAGCTGTTGATTGTGCAAAAGGCCAAACCGTTTACAATTGGACAAATTGGGTTATTTGCAAGAAAAACTCGTTGTATGTACTGTGGTTATATAATGCGTTCATCTAAGAATCGAGGTAAGCATTATTTGCGTTGCAGTAGTCGTTTTAAATCAAAAGAGGCTTGTATTGGTTCATTTGTTTCGGTAGATAAATTGGAACAGGTAGTTATTGAGGAATTAAATAGACTATCAAAAGAATATCTTGATAATAGTGAACTTGAAAAGAATGTGGTATTTAATAACGATTTCAAAGAAAAACAAGACTATTTAAAAGAAGAAATCGCAACTTATCAAAGAAAAATTATGGAATATACTAAAGGGATTCGTGAATTATATTTAGATAAGGTTAAGGGTATTTTATCACAACAGGATTATCTTGATTTAAGTAATGACTTCTCTGTTCAAAAAAGAAGATTAGAAAAGTTAGTTGAAGATAAGCAAAAACAACTTGATACTCTAAAAAAGAAAATGATGACGCAAGATAATCGTAAAAAATTAATTGAGCAATATACTAATTTAGAGCATTTAGATCGTTTTACAGTAGAAAAATTAATCGATTATATTGATATAGGTAAAAGAAATACTGAAACTAAGGAATTACCAATTGAAATTCATTGGAATTTTTAATTATTTAATAAATGTTGTTCTTATGAGATAGCAGCAGAACAGAAAGCAAGAACAACTTATGATAATATCTTAGCACTTGTTGATGATGAAGAAATAAAAAAACCAATTCGTTTTTTAAGAGAACGTGAAATCGTTCATTATCAAAGATTTGCAGAAGCATTAGAAATTGTCAAAAAGAATTTGAATTGCGAAAATTATTATGCTTTTAATCCAGCATTTAGAAATGGTAAATGTAGAAAATAGAGTAAATAGGTCTACTTGTTTGTAGACCCAATGGAGTCAACTTAAGATTCAAATCTTAAGCTGACTCTTTCTTTTTTATAT
>CANPIH010000029.1 GCA_947574085.1 uncultured Mycoplasmatota bacterium
CTCTTTTAGATAATCATTAGTAGCATAACAATACCCTTTATTTAAGGCAAGTGATATGATAAGACTTAAAACAATCATATCAGTTTTTGATAAGTTCTTATCTCTAAATAATATTCGTGGAGTTATGATAAATTCACAATCTAATTTTAAAATGATTATTCTCCTTAAATCTAAAATGATATTGGGCTTTTCTCTAACCTATTAAAAATAGGCAAAGTTATCCCTAGAACATTATTTTAAATCCTGTCCCTAGGATTGAATGAAGTTTATTCTATTTTTATAGAAAAGGTACTAACATAAGCCTATATATCTTACTGTACCATATCTACTAGGAGTTATTTAACAACCTAGTAGATTTATTGTGTACATTCCTGTATCGTATTCCTTGTAGATTAGATACTTTAATTGTTCTAATCTTTCAAGATTTCTTTTTAAACCTTTATTTTTAATTTTTACTACTTGTTGTAATTCTCCAACATTTAGATCTGTGATAATTCTATCTTGTCCTTTAGCGTAGATATATGAATATATCAACTTACCCTCAGGTTTAATTCTCTTATCCTTTAAAATCTTTGTTGGTATTTCCTGATGTCTTTTATTCATTCATAGATTTCCTCCTTTCTTTCTTATCAATTAACATTTTAAATATAATGTTAATTCTTGGAAACATCTATATTATGCATAATAATTACTAACTTGTCAACACTTTTAGAAACAATCTTATTTATTTTGTTGATTTTAATTAACATATATGCTATTATGTACTTGTGAGGTGTATTACAATGCAAGAAAAAAAGATTGGCGAAATTATTGCCGAAGCACGAGAAAAAGTAGGTTATTCACAAAGACAACTTGCAAAAGAAGCAAATATTAGTAATGCCGAATTATCTAAAATAGAATCAGGAGAAAGAGAAATACCAAATCCTAAAACATTAAGAAAAATAAGTAAATATATAAATGTTAATTATAATGAAATGATGTATAAAATAGGTTTAGGTATGGAAGTCAGTTCATTAAATCCATTTATTAAAGCCTATTATGAAAAGATGAATTTAGATGAACTGAATGAGGCTGAAATCAATGTTTTAGGTAGTATCGAAAATTCAAGAAAACTTGTTGATTCGTGCAAAGAGAATTTAAAAAAGAAAAACATATTAGAAAACGAAAAAGAACTACTGCTACATACAATAGAAGATACTCAATATCAAATCACTACTTCTGAAGAAATTGTAAATTTAATTTTAAGTTTAAAAGTAAAGGAGAGAAATAAAAATGCAAAAAAATAAAAATTTAATTAGAAATATTGGAATCGTATTATTAAATATTTTCATGGTAGTAAGTTTAGTATTAGTTTTAATACTTAAAAATGATTATGGTTATAATTTGTATTGGGTTATTACTCCATTCTTAATGGTATTAGTTTTAATGGTAATCAGTAGATGGAGTGTAAGAGGATTAAATGTCGATAGAAATGAATCAATAGTTATACAACGATCTTTCGACGATACAACAGTAATATCTACGGTAATCTTTGGAATAATATATTTAACTATACAGTTTATCGACTATATAAAACATGGGTTAATAAATAATTCAATCGTTATCATAATTTTCTTTGTGGTAATGGTCGCTTATGAACTGATAACTTATCTAGCCATTTATGTTGCAAAACGAGATACTGCAAAATTATTAGAAAAAATATATAATAATAAAAAATAACCTTTTTGCTTTTCGTAAGATTAGCAATTAGGTTATTTTTATTTAAAAAGGCGAGGTACGTTTTGTTTGCTTTAGCAAATGAAAGTAGCGATAGCCTTTTCTTTTTATGTAACGAAAGTGAAATAAAAAGGCAACTATATTACATTGTGGAACTTTGTAATATAAGTTGCTTATAGGGTTTCCAAAGGGATGAATCCCTTGGCACACATCGTTATTGGCTTGCCAATATCGTAGTGTGTTACTATCTTGTCTTAAAGATAGTTTTATGAAAATCCATTAGTTATGAAATTTCTTTTGGATTTTCACTTTTTATAGGTTGAATTTTTATACTTAATTTTTTTCTTCAAATCTTTTAATGCTAATGATCTAGCACTTATATCATTTTTTTCTTTCAATGATAATTCAGCAAGAGTTAGTCCATTAGAAAGTTCAAATATCTCATCAAAACCAAATCCATTATTACCCCTGCGTTCTTTTGAAATAAAACCTTCTAAAATACCTTCTCCAACAATAATATGCGTTCCATCATAGTAAACTAAATTGCAAATGAATTGGGCACTTCTATCATCATATTTATTTACTTCATTAATTAGGTATTCATTTCTCATTTCATCGGTTGCATCTTCGCCTAAAAACCTATGAGTAAGAACTCCTGGAAAACCATTTAAAGTTCTAATGCATAACCCTGAATCATCAGCAATTACTCCTTCATTACTTTGAGCAATTTTATATATTTCAATTGCTTTTTTCTTTGCATTTTCTAAAAATGTTTTTCCATCTTCTTCAACATCAACATCTATACCCATTTCTTTTAATGAGTAAATTTTGTATTCTTTAAAAATCTCTCTAATTTCTTTTAATTTTCCAATATTATTTGTTGCGGCAATCATAATTATATCTCCTTTATTTATTATACCTTAATCATTTTTCTTTACTACAAATAAATGATAAGGTTTTGGTTTAAAATACTTTTTATAATTTAAGATTCTTTTTGATAAAGACTCTCTATCCATACCTATTTCTTCAAGTATAATACCACCTGAATTCCTTATTAATTTTCTCCAATATGATAATTCTAAAACTCTTTCATTTCCATACTTTGCTTCTTTTGAGTCAAAATATTTTGTTGGAATACCTACAATTGTAGTCTTAGCAACATATAATTGTTGTTTTATTATTTGCATAATTTCTTCATCTGTAAAATGTTCTAATACTCCATTACTAAAAGCAACATCAAATGAATCTTTTTCATATCCTAATTTAAATATAGATTTTTTTTCAAAATTTAATTTTGGTTTACAATCTCCCAAAGTATTATAATAATCTTTTGCTAATTTTTTCGATAATCTAATTACATCATCCTCTATATCTACTGCTGTTACTTCATAACCTAATGATGCCAAATAAATAGAAACAACAGATGTACCACTACCACATTCTATTATATTTTTATTTGTATATTTTGTCACTAAATTAATAAGTTTTTTCTTCTTATTAATTTTACCTAAAACATAAGGAAGATTGCCTCCTTTTTTATCAACATCCTTTTGATATATTTCTCCCCAATGACTATTTTTATTATCCATAGATTTGTAACTCCTTTATCGTTTTAAATACTTTACTAAACTTTTCCAATTATCGCTACTATATTTTTCTGCTCTTTGCTTTTGATCATAATTTCCTATAGTTTTATCATCACCATTACAAATGAATATTCTATCAAAATTATATCCTTTACTTCCAGATAATACTTCTGATAATATTCCATAGGTATAAGTAGTAAAGATTACAGGTTCTCCACCATATTCACAATATGCTAAAACTTCTTTATAATACACGTTTCTATTTGTTTTATTTTCCATCATTTTAAGAATATCTTCTGCATCAAGTTTACGTTCAACATATTCAGCATATGGTCCAGGAAACCCATTAAGTGCCTCAATATAAAAACCTGTATCGACTTTTATAACATTAGATTTTGTAAAATTACTAGCATATTTTGCAGATTCACTAGCAATTTTTTCATTATCATCACTTTGGATTTCTGGACAATCTATTTTCATAACTTTTACTGTTATATTTTCTTTATTAAGTATTGTATTTGCAATAGCAATTTTTTCTTTATTTCCAGTTATAAACAAAATTTCCATAATGAATATTCCTTCCGTATAAAATATTATTTTTTTAATACTCTTGTATTTTCTTTCAATAATTCATTTGCACATAAAATTCCAGATGCCATCGCTTGCATTGCTCCGCGAAAATGACCAGTTGCATCTCCAATTATATAAATACCATCAATATTTGTTTGAAAATCTCTATTTAAAATAAATTTTTTCCATCCCATTTCAAATGAAGGTGCATAAACAGTATTTTCATCATCTGCAAATCCTGGCAAAACATTATCAATCTTTTTGATAAAATCTTTCAATACCATCAAAGTTTTTTCAGGAATATAGTCATTAATATTGGCTTCAATCACATCAGGCATACTAAAATTAGTTTTAAAAACATTTTTTTCATTTGAGTTATTCATAAAGTTTTTCATTGATTGAACTATCGGTCTTTTATTTACCGACATTTTATCAATTATATCGTATATCTGCTCTATTGGAAAACTTACCTTGTATCTATGATGAACTGCCAAATTTACAACTTCCGAAAGATTTCCTCCATCTTCATCTGTTCCGATGATATGACCATCTAATGATGATACTAATCTATCACCAGTCATATTATAAACACATTTTGTAATAAAACCTTTATAGTCTTGACAAAATGTTCTTAATTCTCCACCATCTTCAAGTTTCATTTTTAATTTTAAATCGTTGTGAATATTATTAACTTTATCAAAAACACTATATGGCATTTCTATTCTAACGCCTATTTCCATCTCTTGTTCTTCATCTTCGTATTCTATGCCTAATTTATCCGCAAATTTTGTTAATTGCCTACTTCCAATTCTACCAACAGCGAATAGAACATTTTTAGTAACATATTTACCATTATTCGTTTCTAATGTAAAAGTTCCATCTTCATTTTTAGTAATATCTAATATTTGCTCATTAACTTTAATTTTTACTCCTTTAGATATTAATTCATCTTTTATACTATATGCAATTTTATTCATTGTAGATTTTGAAACTTTTTGGGCATTATAATATTTCATTTCTATGCCCTCTGTTGCAAATTGATCTTTCAATCTAGTAATATCTTCTTCTGATGGATTTGGTCTAGGACTTTTCCCATGTTTTTCTAAAATACCATCAACCATTTGATATACATCTTCGATATTCGTTCCATCTTCAAGAAAACTTAACAATCCACTTCCTGCTGGATATATACTTAACTTTGTACCCTCAAAAAATTGAGCACCACCAAACCCTCCTATAATATGGCAAGTTGGCTTACAATATCTACATTTTCCAATAGTTTCTACTTTACATTCTTTTTCAGACAAATCAACTCCTGCATCTACAAGTAAAACACTTTTTTCAGGTGCTAATTGATCGGCTGCAAACATTCCTGCAGGACCTGCTCCTACAATTACTACATCATAATTCATCATTTTTTTTACTCCCTCTTTTATTTTATCTTCAATTCTTGTCCAAGAATCTGTTATTTCTCCATTTGGAAACATCTTCCATGGTCTAACATCGTTTTCTATATGAGGTAAATCCGCTCTCATAATAATATGTCCCCTATATATTTGAGCAGGATAAAATTCAAACGCTCTCACATATTCTGTATTAGGAAGATCATCAAGATAATCTACAAATTTTCTTTCTATACACCAATCGTTAGCACTGTTTAGGGTAGAAAATTTCAAATAATATTTTTTTTCAAATCTATCAATAAACTCATCTAAATCTTTTTGAGTTGGAAATCTTTCTTGCCAAATTATTGTAGATAATGTAATATCTGATTTATAATCTCTTTGATTTGGTAAATCTTTTTGATTATAATATGAAACATTAAAACTATCTACTATTCCATCTAGTTGTTTCATAATATCTGGATTTTCGTAATTCGTTGTCATTACTAAGTTGAAATTCCTTTTCTTAACTCTTTTTGCAATTTCAACTATGTCTGGGTGTTTTGTTGGCTCTCCACCAGTTAGAAAAATATCTTTAACTTTTAATGTTTCAGCATAATCTAATGCTCTTTCTACATTTTCTAAACTAATGTATTCATTTCTACCTTTATACTTGTCAATGCAGAAGGGACATCTTCTTCCACATTCATGTGTAGTAACTATTATAAAGTAATCACTATCTTTTGTTTTAATATTATACATATTTAACCTCCAAAACAAACATTTTATAATGGCTTAAACCTTTTTGCTTTAACTAAACTATTTTCTACCTTTAAATCGGAATTAGGTTGTGTCTTTCCTATAATTTGATTTAAAACTATAGATAAATTTCCTTTATGTTCATTTACATATTTACCCCATTCATCAAGAACAATATTGTTTGGATTTTCTGATAATTTCAAAGCAGTTAGTATTATTTCTTCCCAAACAACTATTTCTGCATCATTTATTTCTTCAGCAATAACTTGCCATAGACTATCAGAAGAATATTCTTTAACTTTTGCTAATATGAAATCATTTACTCTTTCATTATAATCAGAGAATGATTCTTTTGCCATATCAATTATAAGTGAAAAAGTTTCAACTCTTTTGTCTTTAAATCTAGTAATTTTTCTTTCATAGAATGGTAATCCATCAGGGCTTTCTTCTTTTATTGCTTTATACAAATCAGTTCCATAATACAAATTTAATTTATTATATAAATTATGTTTTGTATATCCTCCTATTTTTAATATCCATTCTACATTTTCAGTTAGTTGCTCATAAGTCAATTCTGGATCTATCATAATATAACCATATTCAGCAGTTACATCTAATTTTCTTAATATTTTTAATGCTTCTTCTGCTTGTTCTGGAGTATGACCTTTTCTATATTTTTTTAATGTTGCCAAATTTGCACTTTCAAAACCTATAAACAAGTTATCTAAACCTACTTCTTTTAATGCTTTTATAACTGGTTCACTTATAGAATCGACTCTAGCTTCGGCATGAAAAAGTATTTTTACATTTTGTCTTTTCATTTCTTCACAAAAAACATATATCCATTGTAAATTAGTTTTATCAATAAATAGCTCATCTACAAAATAAAAGCAATTTATACCATATGTTTCTTGTAGATATTTAATTTCATCAACAACATTTTTAGGACTACGTACTCTACGACCATGTTTATCAGTTAAACAACTCATTGAACAGAAACTACAATTTGCATAACATCCTCTTCCTGCTGATATATGTGCATAATAAAATCCAGAACTTATTTCTTTTTTCATATCGTCAAAAAAGTCTTTTGCAGGTAACGGTAAATCATCTAAATTTTCAATTACATTTTTACTACCATTTACATGAACATTGCCTTGTTCATCTCTATAAACAATACCTGCTATATTTCTATAATCCCCTTCATTTTTAACTATAGAATTTAGATAGTCTACAATGAATTTCTCTCCTTCACCTAGACAAATTGCATCTACTCCATCACATTCTTTTAAAATCAATTCATATGCAATTGAAGGGAAAATACCTCCTAAATAGATTGGTGCTGAAGAAATACTTTTTATTTTTTCAACATATTCTTTTACAACTGGGTATGCTCTTTGAGCTGTTAAAGATATACCTATTACTTTTGGAGAATATTTTTCTACTAATTTTTGTACATCAGTTGGAGAATATTTATTATGTTCAGCATGGATTATCTTTACAGTATATCCTGCTTGTCTTGCACTACTAGTTAAATATCCTAAAGCAAGATTATCTTTAGATCGTAATTCATTTTTCCAATTTGCATCCTCTAAATAAGGATAAATTAATAAACAATCAACTGGCTCTTTTTTTTTAAAATCTGGTAAATCTTTTTTTTCTTCAGTTAATTTGCTACTTAATCCAAAATACTCCATAGCATATTTTGTAGAATTTTCGGCATTTCCACTTGTAGAAGTATTAACAATGGGAATATTAAATTTTTCTGCTAATTTTAAATTTATATCAATCCAATATTTATTATCATACCACTCTGATTCATCTTCTTCACGAGTTTTTAATCTCTCTATTGTATCTTCAACAGTTGCATAACACATTACTATTGGAATCTTTTCAAAATACTCTTTGAATTCATCCCATCTTTCTTCTGGTAAAGCACTAATAGGAGTAATTAATCCTCTATCAAGCACAATATCTTCCTCATCTGCTAATGCTTTATCTAATGCTTTTTTTGTCATATCAATTAGCTCGTCATCAGTTACGGATAATGGTTCTATTGAATAATTAACACCATATTCAGAAAAGAAGTGAACATATCTAGCTCCAATTATTTTAGCAATTTTTTTGGCAACAGATGTTTTTCCTGAACCATCATATCCTTCGAGCATATAAATCTTTCCCATTTATAACACCTTCTCTTTTTCATTTGGATATCTTAATGCCTTAATCTTAAAATCTGCATTAAGTTGATCTAATAAATCACTAATACTACTCACTTCTTTTACGTGAACATTTCCAGGATTTATTTTTTCCGCCATTCCTATTACATACCATTGATTTGTATTATACAAATTTGATTCCGTTGGAGATGGTATATAATAAATATACATAAGTTTTTTATTTTGTGCTGCATACATGATTTCCCCAATTGTACCTGCAGTTATTTCTTCTTGTAAAAACGCAACTAATATATCAATTGTAGGAATAATGGCAAATTCTCTTTTTAAAATTAATTTAGATGATAAAGATGGATTACCATTTTCATCAGCATAATAGAATGAAGGCCATCCATAAGCATATTCATCATTAAGTGGTATTGGTTCAAATGGCATAAGTATTTTTTCACTATCAACTATACAACATCTATAATCCTTTGTTAGATTTGATAACTCTTTGTTCTCAAAATCAATTTCCATATGCCCTGCAAAATAAATATTTTTTCTCATAATTTCATTCCCCCTACTAAATATTTTTTTTAAGTAATTCATTAATTATTTCTTTATATTCAATTTCCATATTGTCATTTTTCCAAGATGTATTTAAATTTCCATTTGGATATAATTTTAATGTACAAATATCTTCTTTTCTTTGCAAATGAACGTGTGGTAATTTAATAAGTCTGCCTTTATAAAGTGCTGCACCCACATTTCCTCGAACATCTTGATTTTCACATAATGGTATTAATTTGCTTTCAACCCAATCCGGTTGATACAATTCAAAATCAGGTGTTGTTTCTTGAATTGTAGAAAAATCATAATTAAATGGTAATTTATTAGCCTCATCAACAAATCTATCAAAATCTTCAAACGTCTTAAAAAATTGTTTAGTTATAAGTTTAGAGATAGTTATTGTTGATTTTTTAAAATCATACAAGTAATCCATATTATCAAATGGCAATATTCCTTTTCCGTAGTTAGAGAAAGTAATAAAATCAATGTATCCATCTAATTCTAATATTTTTTCCTTTAATGTACCATTTGTATAAAATTCAGTTTTATAACCCATATTATGCGCTATATCTGATATTTCTTTTAAACTCTCTATAGGTAATAACGTTGGCTCTCCACCAAGAAAAACTATAATTGCATCTTCCAATTTTTCAACATATTTTAAATATTGTAAAAAATATACTACATCAGATACTTTAATAAAACCTTTTCTTTTTTTACCTAGTTTATAATTGATACAGAATGGACAATTCATATTACAATCATATGTAACAATTATTTGAGCTCTTCGTATATTCCAATTTTTAAGATTAATTCCACCATTTTCTTTTGCTTCATTTCTTTCCATTTTACTATTCTCCCTTTCCTATAACGAATTATAATCAAAATCTTCAAATAATTTTAATGTTTCTTCTATTATGGGATAATATACTTCTAAATTTTTCTTGGGTTTACTTGGTAAATATGGAATACCATTTTCTTCTGCAACACAATGTCTAATTACCATTTTCTTATAATAATAAGTTCCGTTATCATCATTTCCAAAATAGAAGTTTCCATCATTGTCGATAAAATAATCATATTTTTTACTTATGTCTTGTTTAAAAAATTCATCATAACCATTTATTTTATGTAAGCCCATTTCTTTTATAGATTTTTCAATATTTTCTTGTGATAATTTGTGAGGAATTAATAAAGTATGTGAATGTATTCCACTATCTCCTTTTATTATATTTTCCCAAGCATTTACTAGCGACATAAATACTTGTTCTTTATCAGATTCAGGAACGATCTCCATAAATTTAGATAATTCCTCTTTTATATGTTCATATTGATTTGCAGCATGTTCACTTACTAATGGTTTAAATCCAAGTTTCTTTTCTAAAAAAGTTGATACTTTATTTAACATTTCAAAAAAGTCTTGTTTCTCTTTTTCATCATACTCTAATGGTGATAAGTGAAACTTTTTTGAAGCTATACTAACTGTACCAGGAGTAAAGCATTTATTAATACTCATTAAAACCATAGTATCATTTTCAGCAATTACTGTACTATATATTGGATTGGGAATACCCGCTTTGTAATTTGTATAACTTCTCTCAAGCCAATGATTTCTCGAAGAATAATCAAGATATTTAAATATCTTTTTATGATAATCAGTATTATCTTTATCATAATTTCGTTTATAGTCTATTGTAGAATCTTCATTCGAAAAATCTCTATTTGCATTTCCATTTGGATAAAGGTGAGGATATGGTGGAAAATCTATACCTGTTTTTTCATTATGATAATGCATAATTTTTATAATATATCCTTCGTACTCCGTAGCATTTAAGCATTCTAAACAAGGTACTATTTTACAATTTGGTAATAATTCTTCATCAACCCATTTTGGATGTAAATCAGTTAAATTAACTGTATTTTCTTGCAAAGTAGAAAATCTATAATTTAAAGAGTTTGTTTTTGCTTCTTTTATAAATTCTTTAAAACTTTCAAATGTTGGAAAGGCATCTTTTGTTATAAGTTTGGACAATGTAATTTCAGTCTTTTTAAATTTATATAAATATTCTTTATCAATTATTGCCTTTTTGCCATAATGCGAGATATTTATAAAATCAATATATCCATCTAACTCTAATAATTTTTCTACAGATTGTCCATTTGTTGTCATTCCAACATTAAATCCATAATAATGTATTAAATCCGCAACCCTTTTTAAATAATCAAATGGTGCTTTTGTTGGTTCTCCTCCCAAAATTAAAACTGATGACATTTCAGGATGTTCTTTCTTTTCGCTTTCAGCAAGAAATTTTAAGTATTCCTCTATATCAGATAAACTTGTTACATTATCACTAGTATCTACAAAACTGTCAATACAAAATTTACATCCTACTCCACAAGTATGAGTAACAATCAAATCCGCATGCCAACTCTCTAGATCATGTATTGAGAATCGATGCTTATTACAAATATTTTTATTATAATCATTCATAATTTTATATCCTTTCAATAATTCTTCTATAGCACCTATAAGTCAGCTTTAAAAACATTACTACACCGTTCAATGTTTGGCTAAATATTATAGCACTAAACCATATATAAGTAAATAAATACAAGCACATAGGTACATAATTGATATAATTATATCCACACATCACCTTTTAAAGGCTTAAATGTATATTTTTGGCTAGGTCTAAATCCATTTTTAGTTTCGTCTTTTTCATCTACTTTTTCACAATATTTTATAATCTTTTTTCTAAAATTGGATTTATCCACATTAGAATCTTTTATTATCTCGTATAAAATTCTAACATCTTCTAATGTGAATGAACTCCCCATAAATTTAAATATGATGTCAGTATTATCAACATTACTTCTTATTTTTTTATAGCTAATCAAAAGACTTAAAAGGCTTCTCTTAACGGTTTCATTATTAGCATTTATTTCATGAATATATTCTATATTATTATTTTCTTCTAACTCAACAGTTTTATATTTGTATATATCATTACCAAATGTGATAGTATTATTATCTTCCACTTTAAATTCTATCAATTGATAATTTTTGTTTAATTTAACAATGTTTTCAATATTTGTAATACCAAGATAAATAATATCTATACTATCTTTATAATCCATTGTAAATACTTGTTCCAAATGAAAAACATCTGAACCAATTATAGTCCGTAAACTTTTTCTTACTGATTTTTTCATATCATTACCATTAAAATCTGTCTTTGGTAAGCAATTACCATTTGTAACTAATATCTTTATTTTCTTAATATCATTTTTTCTAATATTATCATTCTTTTCACTATCAAGAATAAATAAACAACTCACTAGATTTGCTTTCACAATTTCACTTCCCTTTTATCAAATATTTTCTTTCTACTTAAAACTAAATTTTTACTTAATGTATCTTTAACATCAGGAGATTTTGAATCTGGTAATAAATTTATAATTGTTTCTATAATCATATTAACATCTTCATTTAAAGGGTTAAATAATCTCATATAATCAGTCAAAGATTTAATAATATCCCAATCAACATAATCAATTTGATTATCATTTATAAATTTTACAATTCCCAATTCTTCAACTTCTGGTGGAAGTATTACATCAGGATATTTTTCCCGAATTTTTGCATTTGTTTTATTCCAATCAGTATGAAGTTTATTTACTTCTTGTTTTTGCAATTTAGATAAATTTTCATCTCCTGTATGCTTACTCATAAATTCACTAAATTTTTTATCAATATCTAGGCATTTATACATTAACAAATCAGTTAATAAATGCCATAAATATCCTATATAAAATGGATTTTTCTTTTGTTCATCAGTTAAACTATTCCAAAAACATATAATATCAGGATTACTACTTAGACCATAATGTAATCCATCATTACTACCACTTTTTTCTTTCTGCTGAATCCTTAATTCAAAATATGAAAAATCTGGCATATTACTTGTTTTTATGACGTTGTATTTTTCTTTTGCTCCACTAATCCCAGATGATTTAAGATAATTTTTTAAAAGATCTGGTACTTCTACTCCACAAACAAAACTTCTGTTTTTGCGTGCTAATGGATTACTAGCAGCTAAATGAATATAATATCCCGGCATATTGCACCTCCTTAAATTTATAATTTTACTTTGTAATAAGCAATTATTATTCGTTTCTTACATATAGTATGTTACACTATATGTAATTGATTGTCAATATATTTATAGTGTTTTTTACTATAAGTGTTATAAACTTATCTCATAATCATTTTTATCTTTTTCATTATAAGATTTCTTGCTAGTTTTTAAATAGCTTGGAATACCTGCATAATCGAATAATTCATCTTCTTTAGTAGTTTCTTTTGAAATATCATAAACATCATTTGAATTAAACTCATTCTTATCATAATATTCCCTTATTTTGCTTGTAGTGGCTTCTTTTGTAGGTTCATTACCAATTTGTAGTAATTCCCTAAAAAAGTGCTTTATTGCCTTCAAAATAGCTTTTAAATAGTCTTTAAGATAGTTATTCTCTTTTGTTAAGTTTTGATTTCTTGTAGTAAGTGCTTTTACTTCTCGTTGTAGATTTGCATTTTCTTTTTCTAATGTTTGATGACTTTTGCTAAAAGTATTTATCTCATTAAATAATTGTTCCATTTTAGGTTGAAATTCCATAACCTTTTTAGTTTCTTTTATTACATTTTGCATACTATCAAAAGTATCTTTTCGTACCTTTACATATTCTTTATCTATTAAAGTATTTTTAGTAGTTTTCATTTTTTCTTCAAATTCATTCATAGCATTATCAAGATTTTTATT
>CANPIH010000030.1 GCA_947574085.1 uncultured Mycoplasmatota bacterium
CTTATAAAATTATAATTAATTAAGGAAGTGTAACATGTTTTTAACTATTTTAAATTTAATTAAAGATATGCTTTTTTTTACGGGAAGTTATTCCAACAACGTATTTCCAGAACCTTTAAGCGAAGAAGAAGAACGTGACTGCATTGAAAAAATGCAAAATGGGAATCAAGAGGCACGTAATACATTAATTGAAAGAAATTTAAGGCTTGTTGCTCATATCGTAAAAAAGTTTGAAAGTAAAAGCATTAGTCAAGATGATTTAATTAGTATTGGAACTATTGGACTTATTAAAGGTATTGATTCTTATAACGAATCCAAAAAGACAAAAATTACTACATACGCCGCTCGTTGCATTGAAAACGAAATTTTAATGTATTTCAGAAGTAATAAAAAAAGAGAAAGCGATGTCTCCTTAAACGATTCCATCGGTTATGATAAAGATGGTAACGAAATCAATTTAATTGATGTATTAAGAGATACTTCAACTGATTTTGCTGAAGTGATTCACACGAAAGACAATATTAAAGATTTAAACAAATATTTAAGTTTATTAAATGAAAGAGAAAAAGAAATAATTATAAAAAGATATGGACTTTTAAATCGAAAAGAGCAAACTCAAAAAGAAATCGCTAAAGAATTAAATATCTCACGTAGTTATGTCTCCCGAATTGAAAAAAGAGCTTTAACAAAAATGTTAAAAGAATTTATCAAAAATAAAAAGGATTTATAAATGTATACTTCTTATAAAATCCTTTTTTATTTCATCTTGCTTCAAATAATATTTTTTATAAAAATCATTAATAAATAAATTTTTTTCATTTGCAATTTCATTTAAAATTTTACTCATATCAATGTTTTCTATTTTTAATAAAATACTGCTGAATTCTGGATATTTTTCTAAAAAATTTGCCAAATCTTTGCTTGGTAAATCAAACTCACAAATACTTGATTTGTAATGATATTTCTCAATTATTCCATTTTCAAAACAAAAATCAAAATCGTATAATGTAGCTAATAAAAAACCATCTTTTACCTTTTCAAACAGTAAATTGCAATCAATTAAATCTCTCATACCTGTGTAAATATGAAAGGTTATTAAATTCAATAAATCATCTACTAATTTTTGATACAGGTCATTATTTAAAATGGAAAAGAATTGTTCTAAAAAAAGAAAAGCTTCTTTGGGATTACAAAAAGGAAAATAATCTTGATTCGCATAAAAATACGTTTTTTCAGGTTTTCTAAAATTTAGTGAAGCAAGTCCAATTTTATAATGAATTGTTAATGCAGTAGAAATATAAAAAGGTATTTTTGCTAATAAAAATTCTGGTGCCTGTAAGTTGAAAATTGTGGTGGCAATTTTTTCACACAATAAATAGTTTAAAATTTCCTTTGAATTTAATGTTTTTACATAATAAAATTTGCCATTTTCTTTGTACCAATTTTGATATTTTTTCCTATACAAAGTTTGACTATCTATATTTATTAATTTAGCTAATGCGTCATTACAAATACATTGTTGTTCCAATTTTAAAAATTGTGTATTTTCTTTAAAAATGTCCATATTTCATCACGATGGCTATTATAGCATAAAAAAAAATAACTTCAATATTTATCAGCTATTTCATTTATCACTTCTATTTCTGTTTCAATGGCTTGTTGGAACTTTCTTTTAAAATTCACAACCCGTCTTTGCAATTCTTCAGCATCTCGTTCAATTTCTGTTGCTTTTATTAAAGCATCATTTATAATTCTTGAACCATTTTTCTTAGCTTCTTCTATAATACCTTTTCCCTCTTCGCGAGCCAGTCTTTTAATTTGATTTGAGGTATCTTCTGCGATTAAAATCGTTTTATTTAAAGTTTCTTCTAAATTTTGGTACTTAATCATATTGTTTTTTAATTCTTCTATTTCAATATCTTGTTGTTTTAGTTTATTTAATAAGTTTTCATATTCTAATGTATATTCTTTTATAAAATCTCTAACTTCTTCCTTATTAAATCCTAATACACTTGTACTAAACTTTTTCATCCCTCACCTCAATTCATTTTTGACTTTTTATTTTACCATTCTCCTTCAGATTCTTCATCTGATTTAACTTTATCCAAATCATCGGATATTTTTCCTTGAATATTAACATTTTTAGGAGTACACAAATAAATTCCTACTCCTATTTTCTGCATTTTTCCTCCTATAGAATAAATACATCCACTTAGAAAGTCAATAATTCTTTTTGCTTGGGCACTTGTTACTCTTTTTAAGTTTACGACTACACTATTTCTATTTTTTAAATGATCCGCTATTTGTTGGCTTTCTGAATAAGCACGTGGTTCCAATAAGATCATTTTATTTCCAGTTTTATCCGCCTCTTTTAAAGCATCGTCTTCATTAACCGCATAATATTCATCTTCCAAATAATTATCCGTAAATACTTTTTTTAATTTATTAAATGCCATAATTATCCTCTTTTCAATCTATCTTCTTATTATTATAATATCAAAGAATTCTTATTTTTTCAATTAGAAGTTTTATTTTATAAAAAAAAGCATTAATTGATCACAAATTGAGTTCTTTACTAGATCCTACTTTTTACTTTTTTTTCATAACTTAATTTGAACATCAAAAAACTCATTTCTTTGTCCACAAAATGAGCTTTTGTATCTAATATTCTTTCAAAAATAATACCTTTTATCTATCTTTTGTCAAAGTTTTTTTATTAAAAACAAATTTTTGAACTAATATACATTTCTAGTTCACTCCTATCAAGTTTTATTTGTTTCATCGTATCACGATCTCGAATTGTCACTATATCTTTTTCCAAAGTTTCATCATCAATCGTTACACAAAAAGGAGTACCAATTGCATCACTTCTTCTATATCGCTTTCCAATGGAACCTGTTTCATCATAACTACAGGAAAATTTTCTAGAAAGATCTGCAAATACGCTTTGTGCTTTTTCTGCATGAACTTTTTTTATTAGTGGCAAAATTGTTACCTTATATGGTGCTAAATAAGGGTGTATTTTTAATACTTCTCTAATTTCTCCATTTTCTAATACTTGTTTTTGATACGCATTAGTTAGTGTTGCAAGTACTAATCGATCAACCCCTACGGAAGGCTCAATAACGAACGGTAAATATTTTTCATTATTTTCTGGATCTAAATATCTTAAGTCGGTTTTAGTATAGTCCATATGAACTCCTAAATCATAATCTGTGCGATCCGCTATTCCCCACAACTCTCCCCAACCCATAGGAAATAAAAATTCAATATCTGTAGTGGCTTTACTATAAAAAGAAAGTTCTTCTTTGGCATGATCGCGGTATCGTAAATTTTCGTTTTTAAGACCCAAATCTTTTAAAAAATCCAAGCAATAATTTTTCCAATATCCGAACCATTCTAAATCTGTGTTGGGTTTACAGAAAAATTCAAGTTCCATTTGTTCAAATTCACGGGTACGAAAAATAAAATTACCTGGGGTTATTTCATTTCGAAAACTTTTACCAATTTGTCCTATTCCAAAAGGGATTTTAGCTCGCATACTTCTTTGAACATTTAAAAAATTCACAAAAATTCCTTGAGCTGTTTCTCCACGTAAATACACTTTACTTTTTTTATCTTCAGTTACCCCTTGATGAGTTTCAAATAATAAATTAAATTTACGAATAGAAGTAAAGTCACAATTTCCACATTTTGGGCAAGGAATACGAAATTCATTAATAAAATTTTCTAATTTTTCATTACTCCAGCCATCTGCTGTTTCTGTACCTTTGGTAAAATCTTCTATTAGTTTATCTGCTCTAGCACGTGCTTTACATTTTTTACAATCAATTAATGGATCTGCAAATGATGCTACATGGCCGCTAGCAATCCATACCTCTGGATTCATCAAAATCGCACTATCCAATCCATAATTGTATAAGTTTTCTTCGATAAACCTTTTCCACCAAGCAGTCTTAATATTATTTTTTAACTCTCTACCAAGTGGCCCATAATCCCATGTATTGGACAATCCTCCATAAATTTCACTACCTTGAAAAATAAATCCATATTGTTTCGTATAATTTACTAATTCCTCCATCGTTATTTTATTATTCATGTTTTTTCCTCCTTAAATTAATTAAAAAACACTAAAGAAAAAACGTAGGGACGAACTAAAAGTCCGCGGTTCCACCCTATTTATTCTTTAGTGAATCACTCTTTATTATATAGCTCCGAGTTTTCCAAGCTCATCATCACTTTTATATTTTTATTATATAGAATTTATTTTTTAAATGCAAGATTTCCTTTTATTTTCTTCTCACTAATTCATAATTTCCAATTTGACAACGTTCTTCTAAAATTTTAAAAATTGCGTTCCAATATTCCGAATCACTTTGAAAATCTTCATGGATAGGAACACTAACAACATTTTGTCTTTTTTTTCTCAAATAAATTAATATAGATAACAAATCATGTAATTTAGTAGAAATAGGTTGTGAATTTGTCTGCATTTTGTCACGAATGGTATGCCAAAGCTCTTTTTTAGATTCCATATCATCAAACAAAGTTTCTATACAAAAATATTCAATTCTTCCTATTTTTGTATTTATTGGACTTAAGCGAAGTGCAGGATAAACTATTTCCTCTCCTTGAGTGTTATAGATTATTTTTTGATAATCATAAGCTATATTTTTTTCTGTAAAAATATTTTGCCATTCTACTCTCATTTCATTTTCCATTTTATATTTTATAACATTGTGAAAAATATTTTCATAATACGTAATTTTAAAAAATATATCGTCATAAAAATCATTTTGAGAAGATTCTTTTTTCATTTCAATTGTATTTTCGTCCAAATTACTACTTACCATATAAATAGAATCCAACACTTTTATTTTTAAACAATAAAATGTTTTACCAAAACAATTTCTATTCGTAAAATCATCAATTCGATACGTTTGTTTTTGTATCCCTAATATTTCTTCTTTATCAAATCTTTCTTTACCAAAAATTGTTTTTATATTTCGATCTAATAAATAAGTTAATATTTTTTGATTCTGTCCTTTTAAATTCAAACTTCCTAAATAACTTAAAATATATTTAGACAATTTTATTTTTTTCTCTTTCATTTTTCATTCTCCTTTGTGCTTTTATTATACTGTATTTTTTTTAAATCTAAAAATATACAATGTAAATTCACATTTACTTGTCATTTGTTAAAATTAATTTAAGTTCGTACAAAGTATTTATGGCTTCTATTGGAGTCATATAAACTGGATTTACATTTTCCATAAATTCTTTAACTGGATCTCTCTGCTTTGGCTCTTCAAATGACATAGATAATTGAATTTTATCTGTAGTATTACTATTCTCTTTTCCTTTTTCATAATGATTCAAAATCTCAGTAGCTCTATTCGTTAATTCCTCTGGCATACCAGCAAGCTTGGCAACATGTATACCATAACTTTTATCTACTGCTCCATTTTCTACTTTATGTAAAAATGTAATATTTCCATTTTCTTCTTTTGCACTTACATGTATATTTTTAATGCTGGAATATTCTTTCTCTAAAGAAGTTAATTCGTGATAATGAGTAGAAAATAAAGTTTTACACTTTATATTTTTATTTGTGTATTCTAAAATTGCTCTTGCAAGACTCATTCCATCATAGGTAGCTGTTCCTCTACCCAATTCATCAAATAATATCAAGCTATTCTCTGTAGCATTTAAAATTGCATTTCTGGCTTCATTCATTTCAACCATAAATGTGGATTCGCCACTTACTAAATCATCACTTGCTCCGATTCTAGTAAATATTTTATCGATAATAGGAAGGTTGGCACTTTTTGCTGGAACAAAAGATCCAATTTGGGCTAATACAACAATAATAGCAAGCTGTCTCATATAAGTTGATTTTCCACTCATATTTGGACCAGTTATTAATAAAGTAGTTGTATCTTTTTTCATCTTGCAATCATTTGAAACGTATTCATTATTGTTAACACATTTTATTACAGGATGAAAACCTTCTTTAATTTCTATGTGATGTTCTTCATTTAAACTTGGTCTTACTAAATTGTATTCTTCAGCTACTACTGCTAGACTCGTTATTGCATCAAGTTCACTGATAATTTCTGCAGTATCTTTTAGTGCAATCAATTTTTTCTTAACCGTTTCTTTAATTTCCATGAATAAATTGTATTCCATTTCAATTATTTTTTCTTCTGCATTTAGTATAAGAGCTTCTTTTTCTTTTAATTCTGGGGAAATATAACGCTCACAATTAGCAAGAGTTTGTCTTCTTTCCCAATTTAAATTTTCTGGAATTTCCTTTACTTGTCCTTTACTAATTTCAATATAATATCCAAAAACCCTATTATAACCTACTTTTAAATTTTTGATCCCAGTATTTTCCTTCAACTTGGTTTCAAATTCAGCAATGAAGTTTTTACCACCACTACGAATATTCTTAAGTTCATCAAGTTTTTCATGAAAGCCTTTCTTTATTAAAAAACCTTCTTTTAAAGTTATAGGTGGTTCTTCATAAATTGCTTTTTCTAGCAATTCATAAATTTCTTTATGCTCATCAATTTTATAATCAAAATGCAATTTTTCTACAATTTCTTTAATTTCTGGTAAAACTTTAAGACTCACTTTTAATTGTAACAAATCACGAGCGTTTAATGTTCCACAAGCAATTTTACCACATAAACGTTCTATATCGTATATTTTATATAAATTTTCTCTTAATTGATCTTTTAAAATAAATTCAGTATTTAAAATAGTTATTTTATTGTATCGCTCTTCTATTTGCAATTTATCTTTTAAAGGATGCATCAAATATTTTTTCAATTTTCGACTTCCCATACTTGTTTTGGTTTTATCTAAAAGCCAAATTAAAGAATAAGTTCTTTCTTTTAAACGAAGCGTTTCTACAAGCTCTAAATTACGAATGGTATGAACATCCATTTCTAAAAAATCTTCTTTATGAACAATTTCTATATTTTTTATATGAGATACATCTTTTAATTCACGAATAACTAAATAATATAATAAATGTTTGATGCCTTCTTTAAAGCGAATATCATCTACACTATTAATTAAAGCCTCATACCCATTTTCTAAAAAACCATCCGAAATAGATATTTCAATTCCATAATTTTTTTTTAAAATTGTAATAAACTCTGAATCTGTATTGTCCCTTAAGAGAACTTCTTTTATTCTTAAATTTAATATTTCATTTAATAATTTTTCTTTTTGATGTTCCACATTCATTACAAAAAAATTTCCTGTTGAAATATCTGCATAACATAATACATAAGTAAATGAAAAATCTAAAATACTTGCAATATAATTGTTTTCTTGTTCACTTAAAAGTTCAGAATCTACAATCGTTCCTTTACTTATGACTTGCACCACTCCACGGCGTACCATTCCTTTAGTATTTTTAGGATTTTCTAATTGCTCACAAATAGCAACTTTATAGCCTTTATTTACTAATTTTTCAATGTAAGGTTTTACTGAATGAAAAGGAACTCCACACATAGGAACACGATTTTCTAATCCAGCATTTTTACTAGTTAAGGTGAGTTCAAGTTCTCGAGAAGCAATTTCTCCATCTTCAAAAAATAATTCATAGAAATCTCCTAAACGAAAAAATAAAAGCTCCTCTGGATATTTTTCTTTTATGTCATAATATTGTCGCATTCCAGGACTTAATTTCTCTTTATCCACTTCACTACGTTTCATTTTGCCCACCTAATAAGTATTATAGCATTATTTTTATACAAGAAAAAGAAAAAAATTATTTATTTTCTATTATTTTTAGACAAATAAAAAATGCAATTAAGCATTTTTATGTTGAATTTTTTCTGTTGCTTCGTCCATCATGGTATTAAGAAGTTTGTCAGCATTTTTTTTCGTACTTTTATTTGTTAATAAGTATGCTACCATTCCTGCTCCACAAGCCATTCCAATACCTGAGGCAATCATCATTTTTTTCATTTTTTCACATCCTTACTACTAGTATGGATAAACTTTTATGATTTATTCAATAAAACACTTTTTAAAGTTGTTTTTCGATTGCTACTATAATCGTTGTGAATAGCCATTAAAAAAGCATTTTTTTCTCCCACCAAAACTAAACTTTTTTTTGCTCGCGAAACTCCTGTATAAATCAATTTTTTATATAACATTTTATAATAATTTTTGCTAATTGGCATTAGAACATGAGGAAATTCACTTCCTTGACTTTTATGAATAGTTATTGCGTAAGCGTGTTTAATCATATACATATCTTCTTTGGTATATTCAACATAATTTCCATCAAAATCTATTGTAATGATTTCTTTTTTTCTAGGAAGAAATTTAGTTTCGATGCTTACAATATAACCAATATCTCCATTGTAAACATTACAATCTGGATTATTTACAAGTTGCAATACTTTGTCTTGTTCACGGTAAGTAATTTCACCAATTTTTAATTCTTTTATATCTTTAGAGGGAGGATTAAACAATTCTTGCAAATAAAGATTTAAATTATCTATTCCATTTTCGCCTTTATACATTGGTGCTAGAACTTGAATATCATCCATTTTTAAGCCTTTTTCTAAGCTTCTTTTGCATATTTCTTTAACCATTTTGCTTATTTCTTTGGAATCTGCTTCAAAAAAATTATAATCATCTTTTTTTTCTGTAAACGTTTTACTTAAAGCATTTTCTTTTATTTCATGTGCTAAATCGGCAATATAAGAATTTTCACTTTGACGATATATTTTTTCTAAAGGATTATAGGAAAATAATTTTGATTCTACCAAATCATTTAATATAAGCCCTGCTCCTACACTTGGTAATTGAAATGTATCTCCTACTAAAATCAATTGAATATTAAAGTCAAGTCCTTTTAATAAAGAATCGAATAAAAACGTATCCAGCATGCTCATTTCATCAACAATAATTAAAACATGATGATTTTTATTGTATTCATTTATTGAAAATTCATTAGAATCTTTATTCCATTTTAAATATCGGTGAATTGTCATTGCTGGCAAATGTGTAGACTCTGCTAACTTTTTACTTGCTCTTCCAGTTGGGGCTAAAAGAGCAATATTGGATAAAACATCAATAGGTGAAAGCTTATTCATTTCAATATAAAGTCGAGTTATTGCATTAATAATAGTTGTTTTTCCTGTTCCTGGACCACCAGATATGATAGAGATTCTATTTTCTAAAGCGTTTTTTATAGCTTTCTTTTGGTCTAAATTATAAGAAACATCTATAGATTTTTCCAAAGATTCAATAGCAATATCAAAATTTTTCAACTCTTTTTTTGGCAAATTCTTGATTTTAATCATATTTTTAGCAATGTCTTGCTCCATAGTATAGTACTCTTTTAAATAATATTTATCATCAACAATAGTTATAAATTTATCTTGTAAAAGTTCTTCTATAAGGCAGTGAAATTCTTCATCTTCTATAAAAATTTTAAAATTTGTTTTTAAGCTAGAGGAAATCTCTTCCCTAAAATAATAAATATCTCCTAGTGTATCGCTTATTCTTTTCATGCTTTCTAGGATACATGCTTTTTTACGAGTCGAATCCTCAGCATTAAAATTTTTAACGTAAATTAAATCCAATTTACTAAAATCAATGACTTTCTTAAAATAATATAAATTTTCATGTAGATAAATTCCAGTTTTTTCTTTAAATATTTTAATAATGCGAGTTGCCTCTCCAATAGAAAATCCAAAGTTTTTTAATTCGATAATTAAATCGTCATTAGAAGAATGCGCCATTAATGAGGTATAAATTGTATTAGCTCTTTTCTCTGTCATATTTGGTACTAAAAATAAATTATTTTTATTTTCTTTAATTAAATCAATTGCTTTTTCTCCTAAAGTTTCCACAATTTTTCTTGCTGTTTTTTCTCCACATCCTTTGATTAATGGACTAGATAAAAATTCTACAACAGCATCTTCACTAGATGGTTTTTCTTTCTCATAGTTATTAATTCTAAATTGAAAGCCATATCGTTCGTGTCGTAAATACTCTCCAAACAAAATATAAGTTTCTTCTTCATTTGGGTCTAATATTGTACCACTAATGGTAATTGTTTTATTTATAAATTCTTGCATTGTCTCACTATTAGTATCTTTAATTCGAAAGGTTCCTACAAAAAAACCATTTTCATTTTTATAAATTGTTTGCCTTATTTTACCTTTTAGAGATTCCATTTGCTTCACCTAAAAAAAATTGTAACACATAAGGATTAAAAAAAAAATGTTTTTGGTTTATTCTGTATAACCTAAAACATAAAGTTCATAAGAAAACAAATCATACGTTTTGTCCATTTCTACTAAATTATTACTTCTCTTATAATTATGCAAATCGTTCCACATTTCATACAAATGTTGGTATGTTTTTAACATTATGCTTCTTTCAGAAATGGAAGTAGAATTCATTAAACGATTATAATAATCTTTTAACGAACGAATAATATATTGATTTAGCTTTTCATAATTACGATCTCCTATTTTTGTTACCCTTTTTAATTCTTTTTCTCGTATAAAAGGCATAGCAAATGTTGTAGATGTTAAAAGTGGAGCATTTACTTCTAAATCTCCAATTAATTTATCATTTTCAGATATATGATATTTTTTAAAAGTTACATCTGTAAACATATCATTCACCTATTAAAATTATACGCTTTTTTTTATAGATTGTAAATTAAATATATGGAAATTTTTAGCATATATTGTAAAGTTTTAGCAGTACTTATAATAAGTTTAATTTTATATTATTTCATAATAAATAGAAAAAAAGAATTAAACTCGCATTAACTCTTCCTCTTTTTCTTTTAATTTTTCTTCAACAATTTTATTGTATTTATTAATAGAATCTTGTATTATGTCTAATAATCTTTTTTCTTCATCTTCAGGGTATTCTTCTTTTTTTACAGCATTATTTTCTTCTTGACGTATATTACGAAGAGCTACTTTTGCTTCCTCAGCAACTTCTCTTGCATCTTTAACATACTCACGTCTACGATCTTCAGTAAGTTCTGGAACTGTTAAAATAATAATCTCACCATTATTTGTTGGCGTAATTCCAATATTTGCTTCGTTAATAGCTCGTTCAATATCTTTTAATGTATTTCTATCAAAAGGCTTAATCATAAGCTGTCTTGCCTCTGGAACTGTTACATTGGCTAGACTTTGTATAGGAGATGGTGTTCCATAGTAAGGAACCATAATCCCATTTAACATTGCTGGATTTGCTCTTCCAGCTCTAATACTATTTAATTTATTTTCTAACGATACAATTGCTTTGTCCATTTTTTGCTCTATATTCATTTAATCCATCCTTATCCATTTATTATTATATTATCATTATAATCTACTGAATTTGTTTTTACAACAAAATTTAAATTTAAATCGCCATAATCATCTATATAAATAGCATAAGTAAATTGTTCTTTTAAATTATCTATTGTTTCATCAATTTTTATAGAAGGTTCTTCATCTATAATGACTTGACTATTATTCAAATAATTACGAATTGAATCAATTACTAAAGTAAGAGTTGTGTTGTACTTTTCCAATAAATCGCTCGTATTTATTCTTTCTCCTGTTAAAACATTAAATGTATAAGAACGAACATTATTATAAATCGAAATTCCATTATCACAATTGTAATTTGATTCTCTAATAAACAATGTTATATATTCTTTGTGAGAATAAATATTGTAATCCAAATACTTAGTTTGATAAATATTATCATAATTTCCAAAGGCACAACTTACATCTGGAGACTCTATTCGTTGTAAAGTATTTTTAATACGATCAACGTATTCCATTAGCTCTTTATTCAAATTGTTAGCTGATTCGCTTTCCAAATTAATGACTGGATATTTATTTACGATAGATAAGCTCTCACTTACCATTTCTTCACCTTTAAAATAAATAAAATCTTTGCTTTTGTCTATTTTCTTTTTATCACTTAAAACGATTTCTTGATTTTCATTTGTCTTTTTTTCATTTTTTTTATTTTGAGTTGTAAAAAAAAGAAGCCCAGAACCAAACACCACAATCAATACAATAATAAAAAAGAATATGCCAAAACCTAATATATTCTTACTTTCATCTTCCATAGTTCTCAGCTCCTAAATACGATTGTAAGGCTGTATTAAAAATATTTTTTACTAAGTTTTTCTGATAATCAGTAAAATAATCCTCTGGCAATATGTCGCCTTTTAATTCACATATATCATTATTAAAATAAATAATTTCTCCATTTTTAACTATAGTAACTATAGGGGCACATAATTCTTTATATCCTGAATCTTTCATAGGTAAATAGTTTTTAAATTTATCAACAATTTGATTGTAAATTTTATTATTTACTTGTCGATCTTTATAAAAATCATAATAATAAATTTCTTTGATACCATTTTGAATACCCATTTCATTTAAATATTCTGCATAATAGTGACTCCAAATATTGCTTGAAAATCCCATAAAAAGAATTCCAGATTTTCCATTTAAAATTTCTAAAACTTGATTTTCATTTGTATAAATAAAAATATTATTTTTTGAAATATCTTTATATTCGTTTGCAAAACGGATATTATCCGAAATCTCTATATCGTAACTTTTTGTTCCTAATAAAATAAACAAATAAATCATAAAAATAAATAAGATTAATTTTAAAATATTTTTTTTCTTTTTTTCTAACCACTTCATAACCATCACTATATTTAGTATATCAAAAAAAATAAAGTTTTTCACTTTGTTTTCATATTGTTTTACAGATACTTTTTCATAAAGATTTTTTGTATATGTATTTAAATCAGCACAGAAAAACAAAAGTTAGCAAAAATTTATTTTTAGAAACATTTTTTTAGTCAAAAAAACAAAAAAATGCTAAAATAAAAACAAGAGGAAAAGCAAATGAATGTACAATTAAAAGAAATCTTATTAGAAAAAGCAATCCATGGAAAATTAATTCCAAATGATAAAAAACTAAAACCAGTAGATGTAGAAAGTATTCTTGAAGATGTACCTTACCCAATACCAGAGAATTGGAGATGGGTTTTATTAAAAAATGTTG
>CANPIH010000031.1 GCA_947574085.1 uncultured Mycoplasmatota bacterium
TCTTCTTTTTTATTAATGCTTTCTAATTGCAATGCACTCTTAAGCATACGAAGTACTCCCAAAGAAAATTTGTCTTGGTCTTTCATAGATTTTTTTAAATCATTGTTTATTTTTTCAATCATATTCTTCACCTATTAATAGTTTTTGTGTTTGCGAGCATTTCTTATCATTTCTTTTTTGGCTTCTCTTTTTTCTACTCCTGGTTTAGTATAGTGTTTCTTTTTCTTTAGTTCAGAAGGGACACCACTTTTTGCAACTTTCATTTTCCATGTTTTCATTGCTTTTTCTAAGTTACCATTAACCACTACTTTTGTCATAAATTCCCTCCTTTCACTTAACTAATATAAATTATAACACTAAAATAAATCTATAGCAAGATTTACATTTTATGAAATACTTTTCTTTTTTTTAACCTATAAGAATTGCTTTTATTAATCTTCGATCTCTGTATCTTTTAATCTTTTTAAAGAAGATTCTTCGCTGTTTATATATACTCTATGACAAAACAAGATATTTTTGGTTATATTCCATTGGATACCAATGATTGTCAAATTTTGCAAATGGAATTGATTTACTATTAATTTAATTTCAATAACATTAGTAGCAATATTTTATTGATAACTATTTTTTTAAAGATAAAGAAAAATTACTATTGAAAAAATACTTAAAATAATTTTTAAGTATTTTTCATTTAAAACTAATATGAGATATTGGATTTAGGTACCTCAATTACAGGACGTACACTAAAACCATTACTATAGTAAGCAAAAGGTACTAGATTATTTTTTCTTGTATCCACTGTCCATGTGTTATGAATGTCATAACGATCTTCAAGCCAATAATTTGAAGTTGGAAGATTTTCAAGTAAAAAACTACAATTGGATTCTAAAGAAGATTCTTCAGTTGGATTAGAACAAGCAGTTTCTATTTCTTTATATCTAAGTAATCTTGCTGCTCGATCTAGATTGTTTGTATGATAATTAATATTTATTTGTGTAGAACTAGTTGAACCACTGTAAATTTTTTTAGTGATACTTTTTAATTGCACATTTTTCCATTCTTCTACAGAAGGTAAAGCACTTATAAGAGTTGTTGGAACTTGATAAGAAGTGTAATCGCCAGCAGTTGTATTGTTTCCTACCTTATTATAATAGAATAAAACAGCCCTATTTTTATCTTCTTCTAAATCTGTAACATAATAAAATCTTTCGATTTCAGAATCATAAACTCCATCCCCATTTACATCACAATCAAATGCGTCCCCTACATTTAATTCTCCAGACGTTCCTAAATTACCTATTTGGGAATTTGTGCAAGAACCGCTTGTCGAAGAATCACAATTGTGTAATGAAGTAGCTCTTTTGCAAACGGGATTACCTTCGAAGTGAATGGTACAAACTATTTTTTTATTATTATTTGAATTTATGTTGATTAAGCCCCATTGGTTGTTATCCCATTGTGCTGTTACTCCATTTTCACATTCTACATTGTTTGCTGTATAACTTGAAGTTTTTGCTGGAAATAGGCCTTTACCTATTTCTCCATTCAATGTATAAGCCAATTTCATACCTGTTTTCTCATCTATTTTTTGAGTTTCGTTTTCGTCTAGTTTAAAAAATTTATAGTAAGAAACACCACTAATAAATAAAAGAGTTATTATTAGAGACAAAAGAATATGTTTTTTCCATTTTTTTAGTTTCATATTTTCCCTCCTAATTCACAAAAACATAAGGATCATTATTCGAGCCACTACCAGTAACTCTTAATCCAGATTTTAACATTACAATAGGTCTTATAGATTTTCCTATTTTATTTTTTGTTGATTTATAATTAGTGTTGCTATTTCCCGAATGTTGCTCTAAACTTGCTGATTTTATAGCATTTGAAGTATAATAAACACTTAGTGTTGTCGATGTTGCTCCTCCTCTAATTCCTTCAGAATAGGAATAATTTCGAGAGGAAATCCAATAATCAGAAGCTAAAGTTGATCCTACTTTATTGGCTTCTAGCTTAGTTAATGCCTTTTCTATCAGTTCCATATCAGTGGTGTAATAATTATCGCCACCTCCTAGTTCTTCGTAATCATTTCCATGATCACTTGTATTGGTTTTCCATGGAATATTCGCTGGCCAATTAATTGCCCAAGACATGGTTTGAAGAGAAACTGTATCTGTTTGACTAACGTAACCAACATGTCTCGACCCTGTTGTGTAGTTTTCATTCTCATATTGGCTAGCTATTGTATTTAATGCTTTTACATAATTTTTATAGCCATCGCCACCTTCAAAAAAGATATCTTTGCTGGAAGTATATTCTGAAATCATTTCTAGAGAGCCATCACTATTCTTTTTTAACACTCGCCATAAATTTAATTCAGTCGGATCAATCGTTTGGGGTGATTCACTGTATCCTGTTAAATTCGTAGGAACTGTATAGGAAGAGGTTGTTGGGTTCATTGAAATAAAGTCTCCTATTTTTACTACATCGTTCAAAACAAAAATTGGTTTTGAAAAATCTATGTTACAAACAATTTGTGTGTTATTCCCTGGGGCAATATTTATTAATCCCCAATTTTCACTATCCCATTGTGCTGTCACACCTTTATCACATTGAATATCGTTCACTGCATAATTCATATCTTTTGTTGGAAAAACTCCTTCAGAGGAATCACCATTTATTGAAAATGTCAATTTTAAATCACTAGTTGATTCTCCTGTAAAATCCTTAATTTTCCCTTTTAAAACATTAAATTCACGTTTTTCTTCATAAAGAGCGAAAGTTCTATATAAAGTAATTCCTCCAATAAATACAATAACTCCTAGAATAGATGCAATAATCATATTTTTTTGTTTTCTATTTTTACTGAAACGTTTTAAGCCTTTCATTTTTGGCCTCCTATTCTATTTTTATTATAAGTCATTTTTAAAAGCATTTCAAATAGTTTTAATAAAAAAAGAAGAACTTTTATATTTTTATTTCTTCTTTATTACGTTCTCCAATTAAATAACCATTTTCATAATTTTTTATAGTAACTTTATATATTTTATTTTTTTCTAATTTTTCTTTAATTTTTACTTTTATATAATTAGAAGTAAATCCAGCACTACTCGAATCATTTACTTCTTCAATTAAAACTTCCAATACTCTATTTATAAATGAAAGAAAAAACTTTTTTTCTAATTCTTTGCCATATTCATTTAAAATGCGACTACGATATTTTTTTTCACTTTCTTCCACCTGCATAGGCATTCGACTAGAAGGAGTTCCGTCTCTTTTAGAATAAGGAAAAACATGAATTTTACTAAAACCTAATTCTTGACACGTTTTTATGGTTTCTAAAAACAATGCTTCCGTTTCATAAGGATGACCAACTATTACATCGGTTGTAATGCTTACATCTTTTTTCAGATTACGAAGAAATTCTATTTTCTTCTTAAAATATTCTATGTTATATTTTCGATTCATTCTTTTTAATATTTCGTCACTTCCAGCTTGTAAAGGTATGTGAAAATGATTGACAACTTTTTCATTTTTTTTAATAACATCTAACAATTTGTTATTTATTTCTGTAATTTCAATAGAGGAAATTCTAATTCTTTCCAAGTTGGGAATAAGACTAATTTCTTCAATTAAATCTGCTAAATCATGACCATCAGAATTATAAGAACCTGTTAGAATTCCTGTTAAGACAATTTCTTTGTGACCAATTTCTACTAATTTCATTATTTCAGCGACAGTTTTATTATACTCTTTACAACGTATATTTTTTCGAACATAAGGTATTACGCAATAGCTACAATAATTATTACATCCATCTTCTATTTTAACAAACGCTCTTGTATGACTTTCAAATGTAGTTACTTCCATATCTTCAAAAGGCAAATCTTTTTCATTATAAAACTGCATATAATTTTTTTTCTTTTCTAAATAATTTGTTATTAATTCTGAAATTTTACTTTTTTCTCTATTTCCAATCAATATATCAATTCCCATATTTTCATAAATGGTTTGATTGTTTTCACTACTACAACCGCATACCACAAGTATTTTTCCCAAACGTTTAGCATGACGAACATACTTTTTAGACTTATTATCTGCCATATTCGTAACAGAGCATGTATTTATTATAATAATATCTGCCAACTCTTGCTCTGATTCGTATTCAAAATTATTTTTTAATAAAGATTCTTTTATAGCTTCGCTTTCATAAATGTTGACTTTACATCCTAAGGTAAGTATATGAAATTTCATCTTGATCCACTCCAAGTTGTATTATAGCATAAAAAAAGAGAAAATTCTCTAATTTAATAATTGAGTCAATGCTTTTAAATTTTTTAAAAATTCTTCTTCTCTTTTGTAATTGTAAAAAGTAATGGTTTTCTTTTGTTCATCTGATTTTTCAATTAAAGAATCTAAGTTGATTTTTTTAACAACAATTTCATCATTTACAATGTTTTCTTCGTCATACTTCAAATTTCCCAATTTATTTTTAGCAATTAGTTCATCGTAACTAATTATGGCTTTTGCTTCTTGTTCTTTTTCAAAGTCTGTTAAAGCAACGGTTTCCAATTTATTTTTTTCCATTTTTTTTAAAATTGTTTTTAAATCATCCGTTTCAACATTTTCAATTGTAGTTGTTTCTTCTTCGCCTGTTTTAATAATATATATTAAAGAAACAATTAAAATAATTAAAACGACTACGGCAATATACAATAGTATATCTATATGACTTAAAGACAATATCATTCCAATTAAGTCACTCATTATCTGTTTCATAGAATCACTTCCAATTTTATTTTATCATAGCTTTTTGATGATATGTCAATCATTTTTATTTCTTTACATTTTTATGTAAATTACATTTTTATTAGATAAGGATCCTTTTCTGTGCCAGTTCCTGTAACACTAATTCTTTTTGTTAAAGTAATAACTGGTCTCAAAGAACGATAGTAACTTCCTAAAGTATTGGAAACAATTTTTCCTGTTGCCTCCACTTCAAAAAAGGTAATATTTGTATCATCGCTTTGGCTAGGCGTCAGAGTCCACCAAGATACCAATTTATTAGGAACATGTAAATAATAATCGGTATTGGCATTTTTTGTAGTAGCTCCAGCAAGAACAACTTCGTCTGCAGAGAGTAAACCAATTTTACTTGAATAACTTTTTCCTAAACAATTATAAGAAAGACTAAAATCTTTTAAAAGTCTTCCATGTCCTAAATAATAGTTGATTTTATTTTCATTATTATATATAGCGTCATCAACGCAAAAGCGACTAGAAATTAAATATTTTTCATACTTCTCTAAATGTTTTTTGTACCATGCGTTTAACAATTCTGACATTTTATTTTGAGAAAAATCCATCTTATTTTCTATAGAAAGTTCTTCGTTAGCGTTGTAGAAATTTCCAGTACTTTCTGTATAAGTATCTAAAATAAGTTTTATACTTCCATCGTTGTTAATTCTCACAATTCTCCATAAATAATCTGCAAAAAAAACGTAATTATTTTCTACTTTTCCGCGAAAATAGTAAAAAGTACCATGATCGTCCTCACTTTCAATTAATCCCTCATTTTCTATGGCTTCTTCAACACTTGGTTCCGTTAAAAAGGTAGACTTGATTTCATTATTATTCTGGATTGTTGTTGCAATATATTCTGTTTCACTTTCTTCAGTTTTGATAGATAAAATACTTGAAAAATTTTCAATAGATTCATAAAATTTTAAAGTATACGAATGAGTTTCATTTGGTTCAATTAAAATTCCTTCTATTAGATTTTCCTCTTTACCATTTAATTCATTTTGTAAAATATTTAATTTATTGTTTTTTTCAATTAAATCGTATTTTATATCTTTTTCCATATTTTTATTGTTTAACGAAATACGGTAAAGTATTTTTTCTGAATTATTATTAATTATGGAAAAAGAATAGGTTTCGTTTTCATCATCTAAAATAATTTGATTTCCATTTAAAAAATTAATAGATAATCCATTTTCAACTAATACAAGCGAGTTAGAATTTTCTAGTTTCTGTAAATATTTTTTATAAGATAAAAAAAGCACTATAGAAAAAAGAAAAAGAAATCCAACTATAAGTAATCCAAATTTATATTTTTTTGCCATCTCATCAACCTCTATTATATATATAAAGTATAACAACTATTTTTATGACTTGTCAAACGTTGTTTTTCTTTCATAAAAAAAGTCCTATTTTTTTGAACTGAATCCCAAAAGTTGGACAGTTTATAAATAGTTTCTAATTAGAGGATTGTAAAATGTAATTTACAGGAGACAATTCTTTTAATTTTTCTTTAATTCTATCATAGTTATAATCATTATTTTTTACTTTTTTTGGTTTCTTTTGCATAGTGGGACGCCCTCGCTTTCTTTCAACTATATTATAACTATTTTCCAGATATTTTTGTGAAAAGACTTTTATAGACATTCCTTTCTTTTTATTATTATATTTTATCTTTAAATTTTGACATATAAAAACCTCGTTTCTATGTCTAAGAAACGGGGTTCATATCATTTTAAGTACTTTTTAAAGTTTCTAAAAATAGGTTCATCTTCCAAGTCCAACTCCCCTAATTCTTCCAATAATTTCTTTTGTTTACGATTTAGTTTAGTGGGTGTAATTACATTTAATAGAACATACATGTCACCTTTACGATTGGAATTGGGTATTTTTATTCCTTTACCTTTTAGTTTTAATTTGTCTCCTGTATTAACACCAGATTTGATTTCCAAAACAACATTTTTTTCAAGTGTAGGAATCTCTTTTTTGCATCCTAAGGATGCTTCTACAATTGTAAGGGGAACTTCTAAATAAATATCTTCTTCATTTCGTTCAAAAAAATCATGTTTTTTTACGGCAAATTCAATATAAATATCTCCATTTGGTCCACCATTGCTTCCTGCTTCACCTTTACCACTTATACGTAGCTGATATCCATTATCTACACCTTCTGGTACTGTTACTACAATTTCTTTATTTTCTTTTTTAAAACCTGTTCCTCGACACAAATTGCATATGGTTTCAAAAGTTTTTCCACGTCCATTACAGTCAGGACAAGTGGTTTGTGTTTGAAAAATACCTAACATACTTCTTTGTTCTGAAATAACAGTTCCTCGCCCATTACATCTTTTACAGTTTTTTTCATTAAACCCACCTTTTCCATCACATTTGGAACAAGTTTCATTTAAATCAACCATTAAACTTTTTTTACAACCGAAAACTGCCTCTTCAAAACTTAAGTTCATTCGTATCAAACGATCACGACCCTTTGTTGGTCCATTTCGTCTTCTACTGGATCCTCCAAAATTAAAGCCAAAGGAAGAGCCAAATAAATCGTCAAAAATACTACCTAAATCAATGTCTTCTGCATTAAATCCTCCAAAGCCACCTGATCCACCTTCAAAGGCCGCATGACCAAATTGATCGTATTGACGTCGTTTTTCTGGATCTGATAAAATTGCATATGCTTCTCCAATTTCTTTAAATTTGGCTTCAGCATCTGGTTCTTTATTTACATCTGGATGATATTGTTTGGCTAATTTACGAAACGATCTTTTAATTTCCTCATCCGTTGCTGTTTTAGAAACGCCTAAAACCTCATAATAATCTTTTTTACTCATATTTTTACTCACTTTCTAATAAATGTTCAAATTCATCCATTTCACGACTAAATTCAAAAAATGCATCATCAAATGTTTGTTGTTGAGTTAAATCCACCCCAGCAACTTTTAAAGATGCAACTGGATCTTTCGTAGATCCTAGTCCTAAAAAATTCAAATAATTTTCTAAAGCATGCTCTTTTCCATTAAAAATATCTGTAGCAATTTTTAATGCTGCAATATATCCTGTAGAATATTGATATACATAAAAATTATAATAGAAATGTGGGACTCTTGACCATTCGTATTTGATTTCTTCATCCACTACGATTTTCTCTCCATAATATTTTTTATTTAAATTGTAATACAATTCACATAAAAGTTTACATGTAAGAATTTCACCCTTTTGCTCCTTCTCATGAATATTACTTTCAAATTCTGCAAACATAGTTTGTCTGACCACTGATGATTTGAAATGTTTGATTAATTCATCCAATACAAATATTTTCTCTTCTTTATTTTGACTTGTTTTTAAAATATACTTCGCAAGTAAAACTTCATTTACTTGACTTGCCACTTCTGCCACAAAAATTGTATAGTTGTAGTCACAATATTGATTGTTTTTCATAGCGTAATGGTAATGCATTGCATGGCCTAACTCATGTGCTAGTGTGGCTACGTCTCCATAACGCTCATTATAATTGGTAAGTACATATGGATGTGTTTCATAACAACAAGTGCAATAAGCACCACTTCTTTTATTTTTATTTGGAAATACATCAATCCAATTTTCCTCAAAAGCACGAGTAAGAACTTGATTATAATCTTTTCCTAAGATTTTTAAAGATTGGCATATAAGATTTTTAGCTTCTTCATAAGAGTACTTTTTTTCAAAGGATTGAACAAGTGAAACATTATTGTCATAAAGATGCAATTCTTCCAAACCTAAAACTTTTTTGCGAATATCCCATTGATGGTATATAATGTTTAAATTTTTATTAATAGAATCAATCAATGTTTTATAAACTGACTCCTCTACATTGTTTGAATCCAAAGAAGCTTCTAAAGCATTGTTGTATTTACGAATTCGAGCCATCGTATTGTCTTTTTTTACGCAAGATGCAAGTAACTCGCTTGTTGTATTAATAATAGATTGGTATCCTTTGTAAAACGTTTGAAAAGTATTTTTTCTTACTTCACGATTTTTGGATTCCATTAAATTTTTATAACTACTTTCATTAAGTTCTACAATATTTCCATTTTCGTCTGTAACATTTTCAAAAGTTAAATCTACATCAATTAATTTAGAATAAGCATTTTCTGGAGAATTTGCAAGCTCTATAAATTGGCTGATAAGAGCTTCTTCTTTTTTTCCTAGTATATGTTTTTTTGTTCTATAAATTTCTTGTAACATTTTTTCATAAATTTTTAGTTCTTTTTTGTCTTTCAAATATTGCTCAATAACTTTGTAATCTTTTTCTAAAAGTTCAGGTGTTATATAAGAAGAGTATATGCCTAACTCTTGAACTAGTTTAAAAGCTTTACCATAATATTCATTTCCTACTTCTTCAGAAAGATCAAAATCATTGGTTAAATGGGCAAAAATATACACTCTTTCTACTCTTTTTTCTAAAATCTCCCAAAAATTTATTGCTTCATAAAGTGTATTTGCGTCGTTTAATAGACGTCCTTCAAACTTAGTGATTTTCTTAATTTCTTGAGCTAAAGATTCTATTTCCTTAAAAAAATCTTTTTCACTGGCAAATAAATCTTTGGTATTTAATTTGTATTGTTCTTTTATTTCTTTTCTTTCTTTCATTTTTCCTCCATATACTAAGTAAAGAGAGAGCTAGACTCTCTCAAAATTATTTTTCTTCGTAATTGGCTTCTTCTACATTATCGTCTTTTTTATCTGTGGATTCATTTGGTTCTGCACTTGCATTACCTTGATTTTCTTTTGAAGCTTGCTCATAAACTTTGGTTGCAAGTTTCATGGCTACTTCTTGTAAACTTTCTGTTTTTTTCTTAATATCTTCGATATCATTCTTTTCAAGAGCAGTCTTTAATTCTTTCATTTTACTTTCTGCATCTTCTTTATCTTGAGAGTCTACTTTATCTCCTAAATCGCTAATGGCTTTTTCCGTTTGGAAAATTAGAGAATCTGCATTATTACGAACTTCTGCTTCTTCTTTTCGTTTTTCATCCGCTTCTTTATTAGCTTCCGCTTCTTTTACCATTTTATCGATTTCTTCATCACTTAAGCCAGTTGAGGATTGAATTGTAATTTTTTGTTCTTTATTCGTTCCTAAATCTTTTGCTGTTACGTTTACGATACCATTAGCATCAATATCAAATTTTACCTCAATTTGTGGTATACCACGTGGAGCTGGTGGAATATCTGTAAGTTGGAAATTACCAAGCGTTTTGTTGTCAGACGCCATTGGTCTTTCTCCTTGTAGTACATGAATATCTACAGCAGGTTGGTTATCTGCAGCAGTTGAAAATACTTGTGATTTTGAAGTTGGAATGGTTGTATTACGTTCTATTAATTTGGTCATAACTCCACCAAGTGTTTCTATTCCTAAAGATAATGGAGTTACATCTAGCAATACTAAATCTTCTACTTCTCCAGTTAATACTCCACCTTGAATCGCAGCACCCATAGCAACCACTTCATCAGGATTAACTCCTTTATGTGGTTCTTGCCCTAGTTCTTTCTTAACAAGTTCTTGAATATATGGAATACGAGTAGATCCACCAACTAAGATTACTTGATTGATATCGCTCGTACTCAATTTTGCGTCTTTTAATGCATTACGAACTGGTTCAAGTGTTGAATCAAACAAGTCTCGACATAAATCTTCAAATTTAGCTTTGGTTAAATTGATATCCAAATGCACTGGTCCATCTTCTTTTTGTGAAATAAATGGTAAATTGATTTGTGTACTAGCCATTCCAGATAAATCTTTTTTGGCTTTTTCAGCAGCATCTTTAAGTCTTTGCATTGCCATTTTGTCTTTACTTAAATCAATTCCATTTTCTTTTTTAAATTCCTCTACTAGATAATCAATAATGCGATTATCAAAATCATCTCCACCTAAACGGTTGTTACCAGATGTTGCTTTAACCTCAAATATTCCATCACCAAGTTCTAGAATGGATACGTCAAACGTTCCACCACCTAAATCGTATACCAAAATCGTTTGCAATTTATCTTGTTTGTCAAGACCATACGCTAAAGCTGCAGCGGTTGGTTCGTTTACAATACGTTCTACTTCAAGACCAGCTATTTTTCCAGCGTCTTTTGTTGCTTGACGTTCTGCATCGTTAAAGTAAGCAGGAACTGTAATAACTGCTTTCGTAACTTTATCCCCTAAGAAACTTTCTGCATCTGCCTTTAATTTTGTAAGTATTTTTGCACTAATTTCTTGTGGTGTGTATTTTTTTCCATTAATTTCTACTTTTTCACTTGTTCCCATTTTTCTTTTAATAGAAGAAACTGTATTTTTATTAGTAACAGCTTGACGTTTGGCATTTTCACCAACTAGTTCTTCACCATTATCTTTAAAAGCTACAACACTTGGAGTTGTACGATTTCCTTCTGTATTTGCAATAACAACTGGTTTACCACCTTCTAAATATGCAACACATGAATTTGTTGTACCTAAATCGATACCTATAATTTTTGCCATAAAAATCACCTTTTCCTTTTCTTTATTCACTTACCTTGACCATGGCCGGTCTTAGTAATTTATCTTTATACATATATCCTTTTTGTAGGACTTCTAAAACTTGATCTTTTGGTATGCCTTCCACTTTATCTGTTAATACCGCTTCCATGAAATTTGGATCAAATTCTTTATTCAAACAATCAATTTCTTTAATTTCCTTTGCTTCTAAAATGTTTAAAAGACTTGTATAAATCATTTTAAAACCACTTAAGAATTTGGACAATTCGTCTGTTAAATCATTATCATCCAATTTAATAGCTCTTTCAAAATTATCAAGGGTTGGTAGAAGTTGTTTTATAAACTCTTCCCCTTCATATTTATGAATACGCATGATTTCATCTTCTAATCGTTTACGCATATTTTGAGTATCTGCACTAATTCGTAATACTTTTTCTTGTAACGCCAAATTTTCATTTTTTAGTTTTTCAATTTCTTTGTTTCCTTTATTCTTTTTTGGTTTTTCTTGCTGTTTAACGGTTTCCTTTTTTTGTTCTTCTGTTATTTGTTCCTTTTCTTTATCCATGATGATCCTCCTCTATTTCATTCAATGTCTTTTGTAAATAACTTAATAAACCTACTACACGGTCGTATTCCATTCGCTTAGGTCCAACAATCGCAATAGTTCCCTCTTCTCCATTTAAGCGATATTTACTTTTAATAATGGTTACATTGGGATCAAACTCGTTTTCTTCTCCAATATAAATTTTAATATTTCCATCATTATCATCTTCTTCAATTTTTTTAATAAAGTCTTTGTCTTCAAATTTACTTGCCAACTGCTTAATCGCAAAAGCATCGTTGTATTCGGGTTCATCAAATATTTTTGTTTTTCCCCCGAAGTAAACATTGTGACTTTTATTTAAAAAATCAGAAAATGCATCTGCAAATATATTATACACCGCTTCGTATTGCTTAATTTGTCTACTTATGATAGGTTTAATTTCAAATTCAAGTCGTTTTCCTACTTCGTTAATTGGAGTCCCTACAAGCATTTTATTAATAATTTCACTTGTTTTTACGATTTCAATTATTTCCGCTTCATTCTCTAGTAAAAATTGTTTATTTTCAACGATTCCTTTATCAGTACAAACAAGTGCCACTATTTTATTTTCACTAATTGGTATGATACTTACTTGTTTTAAGGTATTTTCATTTGAACTTTTTCCTAAAATAATACTGGTATAATTGGTTAACTCACTAATAATTTCTACCGTTTTATTAATAGTATCACTAAGTTCCAATTCCTTGTTTTTAAATATGGTCTGAAGTTTTAAAACATCTTCTCCAGTTAATTCTTTTGGTTTCATTAAATGTTCTACATAGTATTTATAACCTGCTTCACTTGGAATTCTTCCCGATGAAATATGATTTTTTTCAATAAAACCGAATTCTTCCAACACCGCCATTTCATTTCGAATGGTTGCACTTGAACAATTAAATTTTTTACAAAGAGATTTCGAACCAATTGGTTTAACGGTTTTTATATAAGATTCTACAATGGCCTTTAACAACTTATTCTGTCGTTCATCCATAGTCTCACCTCTTT
>CANPIH010000032.1 GCA_947574085.1 uncultured Mycoplasmatota bacterium
CTACAGATATCTAAGAGATGCTCTAGCGATACTGCCTAAAGAATCCAGAAGCAGTAAAAAAATATCAAAAAATATTCATCACAGATAAAAAGATTCATGATAAAGCTGCCAGGTTACATCCAAATGATAAAGAAGCGTACTATAACTACGTACAGGAGCATAGAGTTGAAACATTAAAGCTGTTTCAAGAATTTTTAGTGTGGTTAAAAACAATAAAAGAAGAAGTATATATGAAACCAAAGTTTTTGGAAGCAATTAAATATATACTAAATGGAGAAGAAGGGTTTAAAGCGTTCATTAAAAATCCAAGGGTAGAGTTAACAAATAATGGAGCGGAAAGAGATTTTAGAAAATGGGTGGTAAACAGAACAAGAAGCAGGTTCTACGTATCAACAAGAGGAGCAGAAGCAGCATCAAAATTATACTCATTAATGATGACGGCAAAGAATAATGGATATAATGTATATTCATATTTTGATTATTTATTTGATAAGATCAGATATGAAGATCTAAATAACCAGGAAACATTAAAAAAGTACCTGCCATATAAAAAGCAAATACCCGAGTACTGTAAGATGCAAACAGTAAAAGAAATAAGAACAAGAATAAAAGCACTGGAAGATAATCAGTAGCCTGATTATCTTCCAGTGCTTTTATTGTATATGACCACCGCTTCATTTTGCGGATACAAATCAAATTTAAAGAATACAAAGAGCAGTAGCAAAGCAATTAAAAATACTTCTAAAACAGCCCTCGGAACTTCTCAGGAATTAGCAAAACAGTCTGCAATTAAATCTAAACAAATTTCTAAAGAATCTTATCATACAATAAAAACAATAGGGCGTAAGTCATGGACAGTATCAAAAAAAGGAGCTAGTGCTATCAAAACAATTATCGATACGACCAGAACAGCATTTGCTTTTCTTTGTTCAGTTGGCTGGATTGCAATTCTTATCATATTACTGATTGCTTTAATTGGTGGAATTTTTATGACTGGAAGTTCCAGCAGTGGCAGCGGTAATCAGTTATCACAGGAAGTTATTGAATATACCCCAATCATACAAAAATATGCTGATGAATATAAAATACCTCATTTTGTTAATGCATTACAGGCAATCATGATGCAGGAAAGTGGCGGAAAAGGAAATGATCCTATGCAGTCCTCGGAATGTTCTTTTAATACAAGATTTCCTAATGCACCTAATGCAATCACTGAACCTGAATACTCTATTCAAGTTGGTGTTCAAAACTTTGCAGACTGTCTGAAAAGAGCAAACTGTACTGATTCTCTAGATATTCCTTTATTAAGTTTAGCGGTGCAGGGATATAATTTTGGAAATGGTTATATAGGTAAGCGTCAAATAACATACACATTCTAATGAATACAAGTATCGTCTATAATTCAGGTATAGATGGAGGTATTTATGAATAAAGAACAAAGACTTCAATACTGGAAGTCAATTATTGATGAATGTTATGCTGGTGAGGAACCCGTAATTTCATGGTGCAGCAGGAAAGGTGTTAATGAATCCTGTTTTTATAAGTGGCGCAGGATTATATATCCGGAATATTCAAAATCCGCCAAACCTGATAATGCACTATTTGCTCCTGTCGTTGTTGATAATTCATATAAGAATGTTTCATTAACTGTCAACGGTGTTGAAATCAGTTTTGAGGATTCACTTCTTGAAAGGATAGTTGGTGCGCTTAAATGATTATTAATACTTCAGACATTAAACATATCTATTTGGCTACTGGTTATGTTGATATGAGAAAATCAATCGATGGACTGGCTTTGATTGTATCAATGGAATTTGATCTTGATGTAATGGATGGCAGTTTGTTTATTTTCACAAATCGTGCCCGCAACAGAATCAAGATGCTTTATTATGATTTTAACGGGTTTTGGCTGTTTTTCAAACGGCTTGAACAGGGCAAATTCAAAGTTCACGAAAATCCTAAAAGCAGTGCAAGAATTATAGATGAACGCCAGCTAAGATGGCTCCTTGAAGGACTTGAAATAGACCAGAAATTCGCTCACAAAAGTGTAGAAAATCGGCTTATAATATAGTGTTTAAGCCGTTTTTGTGATATGATGAATACATGAAAAAAACAGTAAATATAAAACAGATGTCTCGAGCAGAACTCGAACAAAAATATATGGAAATGGCTACAAAGGTGGAGCAGCTCTCGCAGGAGAATGCATGGTATCAGGAGCAGATAAAACTTCAGCAGAAGAAGCTTTTTGGAAAATCATCTGAAAAAGTAAATTCAGATCAGCTGTCACTGTTTGATGAGGCGGAAGTTGAATCAACACCTATAAATGATGAAAGCAGCCTAACTGAGCTAAAAGCTCACACAGGAAAAAAGAAAACAAAGCTGCTGAATCCTGATGAACTTAAAAATACAACTATTGACTATGTTCTAAGCGGTGAAGAGATGTCATGTCCTAAATGCGGTCATAATCTGCATGAAATGTCAACTCACATCAGAAGGGAGTTAATCTTTATCCCGGCAAAAGTTGAGATTATCAATCATGTCGAACATATATACAGCTGCCGCTACTGCGAAAACAATGATATAGAAGCAACGATCGTTAAAGCTGATGGACCTGCACCGCTGATTAATGGAAGCATTGCATCAGCTTCGCTGGTGGCTAATATAATAAATGATAAATATGAAAAGGCACTGCCTCTGTATAGACAGGAAGTGACATTTATGCGGATGGGAATAAATATAAACCGTCAGAATATGTCGAACTGGATAATTAAGGTGGCAAACAGCTATTTTAAAGCAATGGTTGAATATATGACCAGGCAGCTGTTAATGATGGAGTATATCAGTGCCGATGAAACTCCGGTGCAGGTTCTGCATGAGCCGGGAAAAGCAGCATCATCTAAATCATATATGTGGGTATATATGTCAGGGAGAAGCGAATCTAAGCAGATGGTTATTTATAATTATGAGCAGAGTCGCGCACATAAGCATGCCGTTGATTATCTAAAAGAGTATTCCGGAATATTACTGAGCGATGGATATCAGGCATACGATAAGATTGATAATATAGTACAGGCAGGATGCTGGGTTCATGTAAGACGTAAATTCAGTGATACCCTTGAACTGATACCAAAAAATGCTGATAAAAAAGGGACACAAACCTATAAGTGTATGCAACTGATTAGGAAACTCTTCAAGATAGAAAGTGATAATCAGGATAAATCGTATGAAGAGTTAAAAATAATCAGACAGCAGGAATCAGTACCGGTTGTTGATGAATTTTTCCAACTATTGCAGGAGCTCAAAGGTGTAATACAACTAAAGTCACATTTAGGTGAAGCAGTTATATACGCTCTCAATCAGGAAGAGAAATTAAGAACTTACTTAAATGATGGGAGAATTGAAATTTCTAACAATGTGACGGAAAGAGCGATACGCCCGTTTACAATAGGAAGAAACAACTGGCTGTTCATGAATACAGTAAAGGGTGCAGATTCCAGTTCTTATATCTACAGCCTTGTTGAGTCAGCAAAACTAAATAATCTAAAACCGTATGATTACTTTAATTATATTTTAAGCATCTTACCTGGTAAGGACATGAATGACGAAAAATTATTAGAATCAGTAATGCCGTGGGCAGAACTACCAAAAGAATTATATAATCCTAAGAAATCATAGAAATATGATCTTTTAGTGCTCAATAACTATTACACCATTATTATAAACTAAATAATGGTGTTTTTAAGGTGTATGTTATTTGACGCTTACTTATATAGAATGGGCTTTATCTAATTTTGGCGCATACTCTCAAGGAAATGCTAAAGTTTTCGCAGATGAACAAGCTAGAAAACATGGATGGTCAAGTTATGGTGATCCTGAATATGTTCCACATGTTATGCGATATTATCAGTTTGCTAGTTTAGGTACAAGCAATAGTAAATTAGTTAATATTGCATTGTCACAACTTGGAAATCAAGGTGGAATTCCTTACTGGAGTTGGTATGGTTATAGTAGTCGAGTTGAATGGTGCGCCTGTTTCATATCTTGGTGTGCGTATCAATCAGGAGATTTAGATATATCCATTCCAAAATTTTCAGCAGTTAAAGATGGTATTCAATATTATCAAGATAAAGGGCAATGGAAAGATAAAAACTATATTCCTAAAACTGGAGACTTAATTTTCTTTGACTGGCAACAGGATGGTATATCTGATCACGTAGGAATTATTGAGAGGGTAGAAAATAATATTATTTACACTATTGAAGGTAATTCCAGTAATCAAGTTAAAAGAAATAACTATCTTTTAAAAAGTAAAGTTATTTTTGGATATAGTCAGATTAATTAAAGTAATCAAAAGTTAAAAAATTAGGATTGCATATTTTTGGATAAGAAATAAAAAATATTTAACTGATAATAAAATGATACAAACAAAAATTTGGTGTAAAAATTAAATAGAAAGAAAATACTTATTTCTTTCTATTTAGCTTTACTATCATATTAATGTATTTTGATGTTTGTTAATTTTGAGGAGTACTATAAAATATCGTCTTTTCGTATCCAGCAATCATTTTCATTAATTAGATAAGGATTTTTTTTATTATTTAGAATTTTGGTTATTTTACCATGACCATAAAGAGGTTTTAATGGATTGTCTGAATCACTAGATATATAACATTTATTAAATGAAACTTCAGTACCTATAGTGATACTTCTTTCAACATTTGGTATAATTGGATTAATAATTTTACAATAATCCTTAAATGAGTAGTTTAAATCTACTGGACCATTTATCCCATCGACTTTTCCTTTATCACTGTATTGCCATATTCCACATACAATATCGCATTTTTCTTTATTCCATTGGGCAATCCATTTATCGTATGGTTTTAAAATATCATGATTTAGTTTATTAAGATACCAATCTTTATTACAATAATACATTGCATAGTAATTATTTTTTTCAATAGTATCACAAAAAAATTTAATTATATTTGAAAGTTGGTTTTTGGAAAGATTTCCTTGATTTTTATTATCCTCAACATCAATAGAAATTGGATAATTTATTTTATATGCTTTTGCAAGTGTTATACAAAATTCAGCTTCTTCTATTGCTTCATCAGTAGTTTTAGCAGTTGAATATATGTATAATCCAACAGGAATGTTTAGACGATTTGCTTCTTTTATATTATTCTTAAATTTTTCATCCGTAAATATTTTTCTATTATTAATTCCGCGGTATGCACATCTAATAATAATAAAATCAACATTATTTTTTAAGTTTTCAAAGTCAATATTGCCATTATGCTTTGAAATATCTACACCTTTTAACATGATTATCTATTGATCCTCCTTTAATAAATTTTCTAAAATAGTTATGATTTTTTTAATTGCAGTATTTTTTTTTAATCCAATTATTGCTAAATTTTCATTTATACTGATGATTTCATTTATCAGATATCCAATTGTAATCATATTTTTACATATATCTAAACTAAAATTTATATCGATTTCATATCCAATCCATACCATAATCAAAATACTAACCTTTTTCATAATTCCCAAATATCCTGCTTTTGAGTTTAGAGAACCATCAGGAGAATTATTTGATTTTTTTAGAAAATAAGCTATGTATACACCCATAATATAATCAATAATTATTGTACTTGTTAAAAAAATAACTAAATCATCCTTACTGATAAAAACATTAAATAAAATTAACAAGAATACTAAAATTAAGCAAACTTTAAATAATTTTTTCTTCATATTTTCCTCCATACTTGAGGTTAATCATCATGAAATTTAAGAAAAGTTAGTTTTTGAATTTTTAGATTTATATCCCTTAAAATAATATTTATTTTATTTCTTAAACCACTTTCAGAATAATACATTGAATAAGCTACATATTCTAATCCTTTATTATTTTTTAACATGAGGCAATTTACAATAATATTTTTATTACTTTTATCTTTAAAAAAATTTTCTACAAAAATTAGGTTCAATAATTGTAAGGATTGTTCTTTTAAATCATTATTTTTTAAATATATGTCTTTCCAATAAGGATAAAGCATAATATATGATTTTATAATTTCAATGTTATTTTTTTCAGAGCTTGGTATTTTATAAAATCCCATTTTCTTTAGCCTCCTTTAAAACTTTATTAATTAACTTATCATAAGTGTAATAATATTTTCTCCTTTTTTTAATTCCAAGCTTTGAAAGTTTTTCACCTAAAGATAAATTACTATTGAAATATGTTGTTAAAAATTTTAATTCATCATCATTGAAAATATTTAGTATACTTTTTAAAAATTTAAAATTTTCCTTGTTAACATAATAAAAATAATTTTTTTCATCTAATTCAATATCTTGTTCAAAAAATGTTTTTAATTGTATTGCAAATTTAACCTGTAATTCAATATATTTTAATTTATTCATAATTTCTTACCTCGTTTTTTATTTTAATAGATTGTGTGACTGGACTTTCGCAACCATTTATTAAAAAAACTGAGCTCAATTTATCAGCTCAGTCTTATTAAAAATTGGTATTTAAATTATTAAATTTATTTATCCCTCCCTTTTTTAATAATCATTTTAAAATTATTACAATAGTTTAGTAACTTACAAAGCTATATACTATTGGCTGCAAAAGATTTTTAAATTTAAGTATAATAAAGCTCTGTCAGAAAAATTTTACGACAGTAAAAGTAAGAAAAAATAAAATGTGATTTTCTGCGTTTATATGTGAAAAATTGTATATTTTTGTTAGGAATTAGACTATATTTTTAGATAACTATTTATGAAATTGTAATCGTTTGGAAATAACAGGTAAATTAAAATTTATTGATTTTATTTCAAATATTAACGATTTAGTATTTTATAAATTTAGATTTGTTAAGGCAAAATAATTGTGAAAAATATATAGTCAACTGATTTTATTGACAGGTATATAAAAATTTAAAAGTTATGAATTAAAGAATAAACTATTAAAATACATTCAATATTTAATAGTAGCGAAAGTTCAATTTTATAGTTGTTATGATATATGTGTAGTCAAAACCGGTTTATACTACAAAATATATTATACAAGGAGAAATTAAAATGGATGCAATGGTTTTAGCAACACAAAAATGGCTTAATTCAACATATGGAAATGATAAAAGATTTAATCGTATTACAGAGGATGGTTTAACTGGATGGAATACAATTTACGCTTTAAGAAGAGCGTTACAAATTGAAGAAAACATTACAGAAACTAGTAACAATTTTGGAGATAAAACATATTCACTATGTCCAAATATTAATCAAGGAGCAACAGGAAATTTAGTATATATAGTACAAGGTGGATTATGGTGTAAAGGATACAATCCAGGAGGGTTAGATGGTATTTATGGAAATGCTACATATACTGCTGTGAAAAAATTAAAAAGTGATATGGGATTTCCAACAGCATCTGGTAATATGAATAAAGATATTATGAGGGGATTGCTTGATATGAATGCATTTACTCTACTTAGAAATGGAACCGATAAAATTCGTTCTGTTCAACAAGCAATTAACTATGACTACTATGATTATTATAGGATTGTTCCATGTGATGGATTATATGGACGTGAATTAAATAAAGCATTAATTTATGCTTTGCAAAAGGAATTTGGGATTCCAAAAGCCTCAGCTACTGGGACGTTTGGTCCTACAACTACTTCAAGTATTAAAGAATATAGTAAAGGTACATCAAATAAAATTATTAAAATTGTTAAGTATGCACTAATTTGTAATGGTTATGGTGAAAATATTACATTAAACAATACATATGATGATGCGATGGAAAATGCAATTGAACAATTTGCTAGTTTTTATAGTTTAAATAGAACAGCAAATGTGTGTGGCAAATTAATTATTATGGGTTTATTATCAAGTTCAGGAGATACAAGTAGAAGTGCAAAAGCGTGTGATTGTGCAACCATTCTAGATTTCGATAAAGCACTTGCCTTAAAAAATGCAGGTTATACACACGTTGGCCGTTATTTAACAGGAACTGTTGGATCAACTACTTCAAAGGCATTAACAAGAGCAGAGCTTAATGAAATTTTTAGAGTCGGATTACGTGTGTTTACAATTTATCAAGATGGTGGTGCAAGTAGTACATATTTTAATGCTAAACAAGGTAAAATTGATGCTGAAAAAGCAGTTGCTGCGGCAAATAACTTAGGATTTAAAGAAAAAACTATTATCTATTTCGCAGTTGACTATGATTTTACGTATGATCAAATGTTAAAAAAAGTCGTTCCATATTTTAAAGAAATAAAAAAATACTTTGCTAGAAGTATTAATATGAAAAACTTTCGAATTGGTATTTATGCATCTAGATACATCTGTACATGTATTTCTAACTATGGATATGCCTCAAGTAGTTTTGTAGCAGATATGTCACGAGGGTATAGTGGTAATTTAGGATATAAAATTCCTAATAACTGGGCATTTGATCAATTTAATGAATATAAATTTTCATATATAAATGGTACATTTGATTTAGATAAAGTTGCTTATTCTGGACGTTATATTGGAGAGGGAGCTATAAATGCTTTACCTAATACTTTTGAAGAAGTATTGGATTTTATTGCTAAAAAAAGAAAATTACAGAGAAGTAGAGCTATTGATTTCGTTAGTTCTTTGCCATTAGGAAGTAGTGCTGATTTAAGTAATATGAATTTTGATGGAAAGCGGACATTGATTTATGGTAATTCATTCAAACCAGACGGATTATGTATTTGGCTTCAGTTTAATAGTGGGTTTGAAAATGATAGTTCTAAATTTTTGAAAAAGGTTGGCGCTATTAACTTTGATTTGGAAAGTGGAAAAGGCAGTATCAATTGGCAAAATAATCTACAAGATGCGTTACAATCATTAAATATTTTTTCAAGTCAACGTATGAATGATATTACTGCACTTGCATCAAAAACTGCTGTAGAAGTTAAAAATGGAGATGTTTATACAGGACTGACTCTAAATTTAAGCGGGAATCTTGAACTCCAATATGGTATTGAATTTAAGGAAATAATCGATGATACAACATTTACTTTCGGAGTAAAAGTCATCTATGAATTTTATAAATTAAAAAATACAAATAGTTTCGTCGCAGAAAGAATCACTGAAATTCAAACTCAACCTGGACCTGTTACGGCAGTAATTATGGCAACGCTTGGTGCATTAGATGATTTATTAAATGAAGCTCCTGATTATATTGGTAATTTAAGTACAGTTATAATAGATGTGTTCACGGATGAAACAGTTGTAGAGACTCTCGCTGTTAGTGCTACTATATTTATTGGAATACTTTGTTTAGCTGCAATGTGTATTATATAATAAATATAAGTGATATTTGTATTTTATGGAATAGATCTCTTTGCTCAGTTATCGAGTAAGGGGATTCTTTTTTGTGCTACAAAGCTATTAAAAGGACATCTTTTGTTTGATTTGTCCATAAAAAACATCATGTTATTATACTTTTGTAAAATATATTATTAATATCTCAAAAACTGAAAAATATTAAAATCTTTTAATTATATAAGAGATGGAAATATAAAAAAGGTATTAAAATCTCTTTGTAGGGATTTCAAATACCTTTTTAAACTTTAAAATTAATTTGAGAAACTGTAATTTCTCATTGTTTATTAGCTTTTGGAATATTATTTTAATAAAGTTTGTTAAAAATTTAGATTCAAATTTTTATATATTTATATTTACTTATTTATGCAAGTAATAATATATTTTTTTTCATTTTCTGAAAGTTTATCAGTAGTGATATAAAAACGTGCAATTTTTTTAAAATACATATACCTCTTTAAAGGGTATACTTTTTTAAATTGTTTATAGTAATAATATTTTTTCACTTCATCATATATGTGAGTTATTTTTTCTTCATCAAATATATAAGTATGGTTTTTATGACCATGTAATTTTATATAAAATATGCTTGATAGAAATAGAAGAAAAAATAATATACAAAAAGTAGCTAAAATAAAATATGCGATTAAATGGGCTATTCCGTTTCGAATAAAAAAAGCTAAACTATCAATAAAAAAGCTCAATATATACATAATTATAAAGTGTGGGACAAATAAGTATTTCCATCCAAAGTAATAAAAAAATTTAAAGAATCCTAAAAATGTGTAGTGCATTTTAACTTCTATAGTTCGCATTGTTTTCCTCCACCATATGAAAATATGTATAGATTATAACTTTTTATAATAACTTAGTCAAATTAATTCTAGTTAAGGAACTTGTATAAATTATAATTAATATTCGATTTATTTTCATGAATTTATTAAGATAACAGTTATAATCTTATTTTTTGATAAGACTGATAAAACAATCTATTATTACTGCATAACTTATTTAGCTTTGAGACTTTATAATTTTGTAATATGTTAACTTTTTTGGTGTTGATATTATTTTCATTATAATAGTTAATAGTTTATTATTAATAATTGAATTTTTTCTTTATTATTCTATGTAATAAAATCAAACATGTTAATTGAATACCCATGTGCTATAAGTAAAGGTATTTTCTAATATTGAGGTTAACAACATACTAATATCTAACTTATCTATATTTTCAGGAATTTTGAGATTTATTATAACTTTAATATCAATATCAAATTTTCTCTATTTTGCTGTTCAAAATATAATGAATTGTATTATTGTTAGCTAAACTGTGTATTGATAGTGTCTTTTTTATAGTAGAAATAAAAATAAATTGTGATTTTATGCACTTATATGTGAAAAATTGTATATTTTTACAGTGAATTATATTATAAAATAATTAGTAAGCATTTTAGTATTATTACAATTTTATTATGTATTAGAGGTTTATAAAAGGAGTGAAGGTTATTTGAGTTTTCAATTTAAAATATTAATTGTTGAGGATGAACTAGATTATCAACAATTAATAAAAAAACATATAGAATTATATTTTAATAATATATTTTATGATTATGAAATAAAATTAGTGAGTGAAGATTTTAATAACTATGAAAATTACAAGAATGCTCAAATTATATTTTTAGATATCTGTTTAAAAAGTCATAATGGTATAGAAATAGCAACTAAATTAAAAAAGGAGAATTCAAATTTACTGATTATTTTTATTTCAAATATTAATAGTTTAGTATTTGATACATTTATGGCATTACCTTTTTTCTTTATTAGGAAAAGCTGTTTTGACAAAGATTTTGAAAATATGAGCATACAATTAAGAAATTTTATTGATAGACATATGAAAATTTTAGAGTTGCGTATTAATGGAAGAACTACTAAAATACATATTAATGAAATACTATATGTAGAAGCCGTGTTAAGAGAAGTTAGAATAGTGACAGTTGATCAGGAAATAATATATAAAAGTTCATTTTCGAACTTTTTAAAGTTGTATAGTAATAAGACGCTTATTCAAATTCAACGTTCTTATGCGGTTAATTTAAGTCAAGTTAAGTCTGTAGGCAGTAGTGATATTCTATTATCAAATAACGAATATTTGCCAATTAGTGAAAAATATAAAAAAAGTTTTATAGAACAATATAAAAAAATAATTTATTTTAAATTTGATACTTAATTATGCATATTTTTAAATTTGAACAGTAGCGAAAGTCCAATTTCGTAATAGGTATAATAAATTATAAACTTAAACAAATTTTTTGGAAACAAAAAAGGGATTTCCAATTATATCCAATACAGGATAGTAGGCAATCCAATAATAAAAATTTGAATTAAGTTCCATTGTACTAAAACGTATGTAATTCTTATGATGGCTTTTTTTGTAAGAACAGCTGTTCCAGTATCAATAATCAAAATATTTTAAATAAATACTGTTAATCTTGAGCACCTTAGTGGTAAAATGGACATGGTGACCCCCTCCCTAAATGAAGTGGTATTCTATTGTGGAGTTGATCAGGATGAATCCAATAAAGGAAATATAGAATTTTTGTGAGGAACTCTATATTTTAATATCAGTTTCCCGTGACACTTTGGGCATTAGCACGCTGGCTGAACCTTTTGGTCACCGCTATCTGAATCAGACCTTGGAGTGGGCTGATTCAGTAATGTTCGACATAATGGAATTTTAGTCTTTCGGTTACTATTGGACATGAAACCATAATGTCAAATCTTTATAAAACGGGATGGCAGTATATGTTGCATAAATCTTCTAAGGAATTCACATGCACCAAAGAGTCATCTCTTTTTGTTTGGAATTGTCCTTATAGTCTTTGTATATGAATGTATGATTGTTTTGATCATAATTCAGGATTCTTGAATTGGAGATAGCGACTCTATGGGAATATCTTCCAATATAATTTAAGACTGCCTGATTGTTTCCAAAAGGCTTTTTTGAATAGACAACCCATTCCTTTGAGTAAAGTTCATCAATAAGGGATTTATATGGTTCATCACGAACAGCACTGACGAGTAAAAATTTATCGAGCTAAATAGAGATAATAAAGTTATAA
>CANPIH010000033.1 GCA_947574085.1 uncultured Mycoplasmatota bacterium
ACATGAATAAACGTAAAGAAATGTATAAACATAAAGAAAAGTTAATGACAAATAGCAATGATGAAAATGTAATTCTTTACAAAGAAAATATGAGTGTTTCTGAATTGGCAATAGCTTTAGAAGCAAATGCTAATGACATAATTAAAAAACTAATGGGATTAGGTCTAATGGTTAATTTAAATCAAATTGTTGATTTTGAGAATGCTTCCTTAATTGCTATGGATTATGAAAAGACTTTAAAAAGAGAGGAAACACAAAATGTTGCTAATTTTGAAGAATATGAAATTAATGACAATGAAGTGGATTTAGTAGTCCGTCCTCCAGTTGTTACCATTATGGGGCATGTTGATCATGGAAAAACAAGTCTACTCGATTATATTCGTCATTCTAAAGTAACTGAAAGTGAATTCGGTGGAATCACACAACATATTGGAGCCTATCAAGTTGTACATAATGACAGTAAAATCACTTTTATTGACACTCCTGGACATGCTGCGTTTACAGAAATGCGTGCAAGAGGAGCTAGTGTAACAGATATTGTTATAATTATTGTAGCAGCAGACGATGGAGTTATGCCTCAAACAAGGGAAGCTATTGATCACGCAAAAGCAGCGGGGGTTCCCATTGTTGTTGCCGTAAATAAAATTGATAAACCAGATGCCAATAAAGAGCGTATTCGTCAAGAAATGAGTGAAGCTGGCATAACTCCAGAAGAATGGGGAGGCGAGTATCCATTTGTAGACATCTCAGCGATTACAGGCGAAGGTATTGATTTACTTTTAGAAACTTTACAAACAATTAGTGAAGTTGAAAATTATAAAGCCAATCCAAATCGTTACGCTGTTGGTTCGGTTATTGAGAGTCGTATGGATAAAAATATTGGTGGAGTTGCTTCTTTATTAATTCAAAACGGAACTTTACGTTTAGGAGATCCAGTGGTGGTTGGTACATGCTTTGGTAAAATTCGAACTATGAAAAACGATTTAGGAGAGCCTATCGTTAGTGCAGGACCTTCTACACCAGTAGAAATTACAGGTTTATCTGATAACCCAAGTGCAGGAGATCGATTTATGGCATTTGAAACCGAAAGTGAAGCTAAATCTATTGCAAGTAAAAGAGCTAGTATTGATAGGGAATCTAAGTTAAAAAAACAAACGTTATCTTTGGATGATTTATTTAGCAAAATTAGTGCAGGTCAAAAAGAAATCAATGTTGTTTTAAAAACAGATGTAAGAGGATCAGAAGAAGCCGTTCGTAATGCACTAGAAAAAATCAATGTAGAGGGTGTAAAAGTTGTTGTCATTCGTAGTGGCATTGGTACAATTACGGAAAGTGATGTAGTTTTAGCTAATGCAAGTAATGCCATTATTATTGGATTTAATGTCAGCCCATCTTCTATAACCAAAGAAGTTGCAAAAGAATACAATGTTGATATTCGCCTTTATACAATAATTTATAAAGTTGTAGAAGAAATGGAACTGGCAATGAAAGGTTTGCTAGATCCAGAATTTGAAGAGAAAGAACTTGGAGAAGCAGAAATTCGTAAATTATTTAAATTTTCTAAAGTTGGTAACATTGCAGGATCCTACGTAAACAATGGTGTGATCAAAAATGGTTCACTTGCTCGTTTAGTACGTGATGGAATAGTTATTTATGAAGGAAAAGTTGCAAGTGTTCAAAGAGAAAAAGATATGGTAAAAGAAGTAAAAAAAGGATTTGAATGTGGAATTACATTGGAAAACTTTAGTGATATTAAAGAAGGCGACATTATTAAGTCCTATGAAATGGTAGAGGTAAAGCGTTAATGGGTATTAAACATAAGCGAATTGCTAGTGAAATGATACGAGTAATTGGAGAAATTTTGCTTGAAGAAGCCAGAGACAATTTGTTAAAGCAAATAACCATTACAGGGGCAGAAGTAACAAACGATTTATCATTTGCTAAAATCTATTTTACGAGTTTAAATGGTATGAATCCTAAAGATTTAGAACGAGAAATGGAAGAAGCATCTCCTTTTATTCGTAAAGAACTTGCTGAAAAAATGAATTTACGAAATACTCCTAGATTGAAATTTGTCTATGATGAATCTATAGCGTATGCAAACAATATTGAACGAATTATCAAAGAAATTCATGAAAAATAAAAAAGAAAGTGGTACTGTGAATGGAATTGTAGTTATCAACAAAGAAAGTGATTATACAAGTAGAGATGTTGTAAACATCTTAAATAAACAATTAAATACCAAAAAAATAGGGCATACAGGAACATTAGACCCTTTAGCAACAGGTGTTTTGGTTGTGTGTATAGGAAAATATACAAAGTTAGTAAATAAATTAACAGATTTAGATAAAGAATATATTGCAACTATTAAACTTGGAATAACTACTGATACTTTGGATATTACAGGCAAAGTATTAGAAATGAAAAAAGATATAGTCGTTGATAAAAAAAATGTTACCAACGTTCTAAATTCTTTTTTAGGAAAAAGTATGCAAGAAGTACCTATTTACGCAGCAGTGAAAATAAAAGGAAAAAAATTATATGAATACGCTAGAAACAACGAAGAGATTGAACTTCCAAAAAGAGAAATTCAAGTTAGTGAAATAGAATTATTAGATCTCAATACAGAGGAAATTAAATTTCGTGTGGTTGTTTCTAAAGGAACTTATATTAGAAGTTTAATACGAGATATTTGTAAAAAATTAGGAATTTTGGGAACTATGTCTTCCTTGCAAAGAACAAGACAAGGTTCTTTTTTGTTGAAAAATGCATATACTTTAAAGGAAATAAAAGAAAATAAATATCAATTACTAACTATAAAAGAAATTTTTTCTTATCCCACCTATTCTTTAAACAAAGAAGAATATTTTAAAGTTAAAAATGGAACTCCTATAAAATTAAAGAGAGAGGATTGTTTTTTGTTTATGGAATATGAGGACAATACCATTGCTATTTATAAAAACAATGAGGGAATATATAAGTCTTATTTTAAACTTTAAAAATTTTATTTGCAATTTATTTTAATTTATGATAAAATATTCTTTGCGAAAAAAAGAGAGGGTTTTGTATGGAAGATAATGAATTATATAAAATAGCACAAGTAATTTATAATAAAATATATACAGAAAATATTATTTATATTACCGACTTGGCTCAGGAACAGAAGCCTTATGAAAATGCGGTATTAAAGGAAAACATTTCCATTTCAGACATTGTAAATGCAATTCAAAAAGAGCAAGATCTAAATAATCTAAATAATATAAATCTAATGAATTATATAAATACAGATTTAAATGAATTTTTATTATACGTATGCAAAATGCGTGAAATAGGATTAGATCATTTGATTAAAATGGTTCATTGTGAAGATGTTTATAATATGCAGAATTGGATATTTAAATTGATAGCTTGTTTTACAGTCGAAGAAGCATTAATAATAAAAAAAGTTTTTTTAAAGAAAATAATTAATTGCCTTGATATTGATAATTTAAGTGCTGAAGGCGTTGAAAATTTATTTGCCCAATTAATAACTGCAATCAACGAAGAAATGAGTCAAAAACTAGATAAAAAATTATAAAAAGATTGCTTTTTTTATGGATTTTATAATATAATACATATGAAGTTTATTCTTGGTTGGAAACATCCTCAGTTTTCTACTCAGTTTAAACCAATTATAAAAAAGGAGGAAAAAATATGACAATTACAAAAGAAGAAAAACAAGCCATTATTAAAGAATTTGGTAAAAATGAAAAAGATTGTGGATCTACAGAGGTACAAGTTGCAATTCTTACTAAAAGAATTAACGCTTTAACTGAACATTTAAAAGTTCATATTCATGATTTTCATTCAAAAAGAGGACTTTTGATGATGGTTGGTAAAAGAAGAAAATTATTAGATTATTTAAAAGAAAACGATGTTGTTTCTTATCGTAATTTAATTGAAAAACTAAATATCAGAAAATAAAAGGCACTTCATTTTTAAGTGCTTTTTTTTACGTATTAAAGGAGGAAGTATATGAAGAAAAAAGTATTTACACTAAACTTTTTAGGAAGAGATTTAATAATAGAAACAGGAGAATTAGCAAAACAAACAAATGGTTCTGTGCTTGTAAGATACGGAGATACAGTTATTTTATCGGTTTGTGTTATGGGGAAAAATACAATCACCGCCGATTTCTTTCCATTAACGGTTTTGTATCAAGAAAAACTTTATTCAATTGGTAAGATACCAGGTGGTTTTATAAAAAGAGAAGGACGCCCTACAGAAGAAGCAACTCTTGCTGCACGAATAATTGATCGACCAATACGACCCATGTTTGACGAGAATTTAAGAAATGAAATCCAAGTAATCAACACTGTTTTATCAGTAGATCAAGACAATTCTCCAATTATGAGTGCTTTATTTGGAAGTAGTTTGAGCTTAGGAATTAGTGATATTCCTTTTGATGGACCAGTTTCGGGAGTAGTAGTCGGAAAAATTGGTAAAAATTTTATTATTAATCCTACCGCAGAAGAATTAGAAAAAAGTACTTTGAATTTGACTGTAGCTGGTACCAAAGATGCTATTTGTATGGTAGAAGCTGGAGCTCAGGAACTTAGTGAAAAAGATATGCTAGAAGCTATTCTATTTGGTCATGAACAAATAAAAATCTTGTGTGAATTTCAACAAAAAATAATTGATGAAATTGGATTAGAAAAAAAGGAGCTTGCTGTATCTAAGATAGACGAAGACCTAGAAAAATCTATTCGCGATTACGCTACGAAGGATATGCTATCAGCTATTCAAATTAAAGATAAATTAAAAAGCTATGAACGCGTAGAAGAAGTAAAAACCGCTACTTTAGAAAATTTTGCAGAAGTATATGCAGAAAATGAAAATATTGAACAAATTTTAAAAGATGTGAAAAAAGTTGTAGATGCAATTGAAGGTGATGAAGTAAGACGATTGATAACCGAAAAAAAGATTCGACCTGATGGAAGAAAAATGGATGAAATTAGACATTTAGACGCTCAAATTGATTTGCTTCCTAGGCCACATGGTAGTGCTTTATTTACACGTGGAGAGACGCAAGCACTTGCAACGACTACACTGGGAGCTATAGGTGAACATCAAATATTGGATGGACTTGGGATTGAGTCTGCTAAACGTTTTATGCTTCATTATAACTTTCCACAATTTTCTGTGGGAGAAACAGGAAGATATGGGTCGCCTGGAAGACGTGAAATTGGGCATGGAGCTTTAGGAGAACGAGCTTTAGCTCAAGTAATACCAAGTGAGGAAGAGTTTCCTTATACCATTCGTGTAGTAAGTGAAATTTTAGAGAGCAATGGTTCAAGCAGTCAAGCTACAATTTGTGCAGGTTGTTTGTCTTTAATGGCAGCAGGAGTTCCTATTAAAAAACCAGTGGCGGGCATAGCAATGGGCCTTATTAGCAATGGAAAAAAATACACTATTCTTACTGATATAGCTGGACTTGAAGATCACATGGGGGATATGGACTTTAAAGTGGCTGGAACACGGGATGGAATTTGTGCTTTACAAATGGATATAAAAATCAAAGGAGTTACTAAAAATATATTAAAAGAAGCCTTAGCCCAAGCAAAAAAAGCAAGACTTGAGATACTAGATGTGATGAGTGATTGTATTAACGCTCCAAGACAAGAACTTTCTCCATTTGCACCAAAAATAGAAACATTTAAAATTGATCCTGACAAAATTAAAGATGTTATTGGTCGTGGAGGAGAAATGATAACCAAAATTATTTTAGAAGCAAGTCATGTTTCTTCTGTGAACGATAAAGACGCAGTTAAAGTCGACTTAGAAGACGATGGACGTGTTATTATTTATCACACTGATTTTGACATAATTTCAAAAACCAAAGAAATGATTTTGAATTGTGTTCGTGAAGTGGAAGAAGGAGAAATTTACACTGGTACAGTTACAAAAGTTGAAGAGTTTGGATGCTTTGTAGAGCTTTGGGAAGGATGTGAAGGTTTGGTACATGTTTCTCAACTTGCTTATGAAAGAGTAGAAAAACCAAGAGATTTATTTAAAGTAGGAGATCAAATTGTTGTAAAATCTTTAGGATATGATAATCGTGGACGATTAAATTTATCTCGCAAAGAAGCCTTACCGAAACCTAAAAAAATAGAAGAAGCAAAAAAGAAGGAGAAAAAAAAAGATGAATAAACCTGTAGTTGGAGAAAAATATCATCATTTTAAAGGCACCACCATTACTATTCTAGAAATTGCCAAACATACAGAAAATTTGGAAGAAATGGTTGTTTATGAACACGATGGCGAAGTTTGGGTAAGACCAATGACTATGTTTTTAGAAAAGGTGGATAAAGAAAAATATCCAAATATTACACAAGAATATCGTTTTGAAAAAATAAATGAGGCTTAAAAGCCTTTTTTTTAATTTTCTTTTTTATAACATTTTTGATTTTATTATATTACTTTATATTATTAATTTTAAATATTAAAAATACTATTGTATTCATACTTAATAAAAAGATTTTTCTATAAAAAATAATTTTTACACTAAAAAGCTATTTTAAATATAAATCGTAGTATTCGTCGTACGCTAATCCTTTTTCATGTACATCCCATGCAATATCAAATCCTAAATAACGCAAATGCCATGGTTCTTCTATATAACCAGTAACGCTTTTGTTTTCTTTGGTATAACGAACAATAAAACCATATTTGTATGAGTTCTCTTGTAACCATTTGGCATCATTTTCTGTAATTTCAGTAAAACCTTCACTCCAAACATCAACAGCAAGTCCCGTTTGGTGTTCGGAGTGTCCTGGTCTAGCAGAGTAAGTATCTGCTACTTCTTTTCCATCTTGAAGAACATATTTTTCATACAATGAGGCTTGATACTCATAAGAGCGATAGGCGCTATAAGGTCTAATGAAAACACCTTCTAATTTTGCACCACTTAGCAATTCTTCAAAAGCATTTCTTGCTTGTTCTCTCAATTGATACCTAGCATCATAACTTAAAGGTTTTAAATCTGTAGGTTCATATTCACCTAAAGAATGGTATTTATTAACCAATACGGTAAAATCATTTTTATTCTCAATTTCTTCAATTTGAGTATAAAAATCATGATCAAGACCAATATTTACTTTTAAGACTGCCTCTTTTAAACTGCAATTGTGTTTCATTTGATATTCTTCATAACGATATATTTTATCTACATCAAAATTTGTAATAGAGTAATATTCTTTTACATTTCTTTTTTCGCTACTTAGCAATTTTTCAATATTGTCTCTTCGCAAAAAGGCATAGATTTGATTAATTTCTTCTGGTTCATATTTTAAGTCCAGAAATTGATTTACCTCTGCTAAAAAGTTAGACTCTTTTTGAATGACAATTTTTTCATACTGTTTTTCATATTCTTTTTTAAACAAAGGGGTATTTTCTATAGAAGAAAAAGTTGTTTTTTCACTCATTGTTTTTAGCTCCTTTTTAGTATGATTATTCATTAAATAAGAAAAATATGTAGATAAAAGAATTAGAATTGCTAAAAGAAAAGAAGTTAAAAATATTACTTTTTTTTTCATAGAAAATCACTCTTTTCGTTAATCTTTTTTATTGTAAAAAGGAAAAAGAATAATATATGTCATATTTTGAAATGCGTTACATAATTTTTTAATAGGTGAAGCAAATGAAAAAAATAATTAGTAGTCTATTTCTTTTCTTTTTCCTGATAAGTGGGGTAAAAGCAGAAGAATTAGCAGAAAATGCAGAAAGCGCTCTTTTATTAGAAGTTTCAACAGGAAAAGTCATTTATGAAAAAAATGCTGATAAAAAATTAGCCCCTGCTTCTATGACCAAAATAATGAGTATGCTTCTTATAATGGAAGCTATTGATTCTGGGAAACTAAATTTTGAAGATGAAGTTGTTATTAGTGACAATGCTTCTAAGATGGGGGGAAGTCAAATTTTTTTACAAACTGGAGAAAAGTATAGGGTACAAGAACTATTAAAGGGAATTGCCATAGCTAGTGGAAATGACGCTGTTGTTGCCATGGCAGAAAAAGTTAGTGGAAGTCTTTCTTCTTTTGTAGAAGCCATGAACAACAAAGCAATGTCTTTAGGATTAAAAAATACACATTTTGATAACCCACATGGCTTAGAAAGTGAGAACCACTACACAACAGCAAGAGATATGTCCATTATGGCAAAAGAGCTTTTAAAGCACGAAAAAATATTAGAATTCACAAGTATCTATGAAGATTATTTAAAAAAACCGGATGGTTCAAGCATATGGCTTGTAAACACTAATCGGCTAGTTCGTTTTTATGAAGGTGTGGACGGTTTAAAAACTGGATTTACTAATCAGGCAGGATATTGTATCACTACAACGGCCAAAAGAAATGATATGCGTCTTCTATCTGTAGTAATGAATGCTGAAACCAGTGACTTAAGAAGTAAAGATACAGTTTCTATGTTAAATTATGGATTTAACACTTATAAATTGGACATTCTTCTTTCAAAAGAAAAAGATTTAGGAGAAGTAAAAATAGAAAAAGGACAGCAAAAAACAACTAAAATATTTATAGATAATGATATTACTATTTTATCAAAAGTAACAGACGATAAAGAAGAATTTTCCTATAACTTAAATGTAGAGGATCTAAAAGCACCAATTCCTAATGGAGAAGTCGTAGGATTTTTAGAAGTGATTGATAGTAATGGAAATATTGTAAAAGAAGTAGATGTTATTATTAAAGAAGAAATTCAAAAAGCAAATATTTGGACATTATTTAATCGAGTATTTTCGCTTGTAACTAGTGGAGTTCCTATATAATATTCAGTTTAAAAATGGGATTGCCTATATCAATTGACTTTTGTTTTACAAAAAAAGAAACAGAATAAAAAAAGTTTTTTACTATATATGATATAATTAATATAAGGTATAAGTGAGTGATTATGATAAATAATAATGAAAATAAAAAAAAGATCAATAAGAGAAAACTTTTCAGACGTTTCTTTTTTGTTTCCTTTCTTGTAAGCTGTATTACTTTAATTGTTCTATATTTTTTAAATGTTCTACCCATTTTTTATTTCTTAATCATTACCATTAGTTTTTTGCTATATGATTTTTTAATGGCCTATTTATTATTAGCAAGAGGATGGAAAAGACGATTATTTGGTACGCTGTTTACTAGTATAAAAATGATTGCTATGTTGGTTATTCTTTTTTATTCCATAAACACATTGGATTTTTTAAATAAAATCAATAAAGGAAATTTTAACACAGAAAATTACAGTGTAATTGTTTTAAATAATAGTGGGTATTCAAAACTTAAAGATATTAGGGATAAAAAAATAGGTATAGTTAAATTAGGAGACGATAAGGGATTATTAGAAGCGAAACTACATCTTAATAAGAAAACAGCAATAGAATATATAGAAATAGACGATATAGGCACTTTAGTAAACAGCTTATTAAACGGAACAGTAGATGCAATTTTAATTGAACAAGCCGAAAAAAATCTTTTAGAAGAAGAGAATGAAAATTTAGAAAAATTATCAAAAGTCATTTATGAATTTTCAATAGATTTAGAAATACATGATAATCTCGTAAAAGAGGTAGACATTACAAAATCTCCTTTTAATATATTTATTTCTGGAATTGACAGTTATGGAAAAATAACAAGTGTTTCAAGAAGCGATGTAAATATGGTAGTTACTGTAAATCCATCCACGCATGAAATTCTTTTAACTAGTATTCCAAGAGACTATTACGTCCAATTACATGGAATTAATACCACCTTAAAAGATAAGCTTACACATGCTGGAATTCATGGAATAGATACTTCTGTAAAAACGGTTGAAGATTTATTAGAAATTGATATAAATTATTATGCAAAAGTAAATTTTACCTCCTTAATAAGTATAGTTGATAAATTAGGAGGAATCGATGTTGAAGTAGATGAACCTTTTCGAGCGTATTATATTGAAGAAGAGGAAACAATTGATTATTATTTTAAAAAGGGAACAAACCATTTAAATGGTAAGCAAGCTCTTGCATTTGCAAGAGAAAGAAAAAGTTTAGTTAGTGGAGATGTTGCAAGAGTTAAACATCAACAAATGCTTATAGAAGCATTATTAAATAAAGCTTTATCAAAAAATATTATTGTAAAATATAATGATTTGCTAAATGCGTTAGAAGGAAAGTTTGTTACAAACTTTGGTACAGAGAATATAACAAAACTTGTTAAATTTCAAATGAAAGATTTGCCAGCTTGGAAAATTGAAAAAAATACTTTAATTGGATCGGATAGTCATCAATTTACATACTCTTATAAAACATTAAAGTCATATGTAATGGAACCAGATTTACAATCAGTAGAAGAAGCAAAAATAAAAATTAAAAATATAATTAGGGGAACCTAGTTTGATTTTAATAATAAAAAATAAGTTAATAAAGGATCTCCTTGTTTCATAAAATTTATTGTAAAAAAATGTATTATTTGGTATGATTTTAAGTGAAAAGAGGAGTTTTTATGAATAAAAGAGAAGAGTTTTTAAAAAATATTAAAGCTGGTAAAATAACTTTAATTATAAGTATTTTGTTTATCATTATGAGTATAATATCAGGAATTATTGTATATTATCGCATGAACCAAGCAATGAATAACGTAAAACCTTTAGCTGATATAGAAGAAAACAATCAATATGCTTCTGTAGATGTGCAATTGATGTCGAATTTTTTTGCAACAAATGATTACGCTGGTATTGAACACAAAACATATTTTGTATGGGATGAAAATTATATTTATATTGTAGATCTAAATGATAAAAATCGAGAGGCCCTAAATACAATTTTTGATTATTCTTATAGAGGAGATAAGGAAGAAGAGCAACCAGATCCTGTTACAATCAAAGGTATGACTAAAGCAATACCAAGTGATTTAAAGAAAATTGCCATAGATGCTTATAATGAACTTTATGGAGAAAAAAAACTAAATACTACCAACTTTAAAGATTATTTTGGTGTGGTTTATTTAGATACTTTTGAAAGCCCTATGACGAACATAACCACTGAATTTATTGTTTGTTTACCTACACTAATTATCGGTTTTATAATATTATTTGTTTATTTTAGAAAGAATTCTACTACTAAAAAATGTATTCAAAAAATGGAAAATAAATGGGATGATTTATTAAATGAAATGGATGCATCTGATACATTTCATTATAAGAAAGCTAAAATTTACATTACTCGAAATTATTTAGTAAATTATGCAAATGGTTTAGAAGTTTATAATTACCAAGATATGGTTTGGATTTATCCATTCGAATATAGATACAATGGATCTTTAAGTCAGAAAAGCATATTTGTAGTTACAAAAGATTCAAAAGCACATAAACTAGCAACAGTAAGTGCCAGTAAAAAGAATTTAATTTTATTTGATGAATTGTATGATACTTTCTTAAATAGAGTACCTAATGTTTTAAGTGGATATACAAAAGAAAATCGCGAAAAAGCTAAAGAAATGTATCAAAAATAAGGACTGTTTTTAAATAGTCCTTTTTTATAGCCTTTCTATTAATTTAAAACACTTTTCTAGTTTTTCTACAATTCTTTTTTGCTCTTCTATGGGAGGTAGTGGTATTAAATAACATCTAAGCTCTTTTAAAGAAACAAACTTTTGAACTCCTCCTTTTACTTGATTGGGCATATCTTTTTGACTTATTAAATAATAATACAAATATTTGTTATAAATATTTTCTCCACATTTAAATAATGCAACATTTTTTATAGCAAAGTTTCTAGTCTTTTTAACAAGTACTGGATTACCTATAGTTCCTATCATTGCAAATAATATATCTCCATCTTCTACATAAGATCTTTTATTAATTTCTTCATAATCTTCTTTTTTTAAATAATGAACTTTTGAAAAATCCAATCCTGATTTTGTTAAATTTTTACTTGTTAGAAGAGGGTATTCAGAAAATTCAATAAACTGAGGAGAATTGTGAGTACCATCTCTAACATCTATCACACTTTTGAACTGAACCCATCTCCAATTCTCTGGTATTTTAAAGGGTATATCCTCAAGAATACTTTCTACATCTACTGGTTTTAGTTTTTTATCGTTTGGTATTAATTCTCCATGGATTGCTTTTTCTAATAAGGTTTCTTTTAGTAGTTGCTTTAGTTTTCTTTGTTCTTGATCATTTTTTTCTTTTTGATCTATTAACTCGAAACATTCTTCTAGTTTTTCTACTATTCTTTTTTGTTCTTCTACTGGTGGTAGAGGAATAATAT
>CANPIH010000034.1 GCA_947574085.1 uncultured Mycoplasmatota bacterium
ACCCATTTCCAATTCTCTGGTATTTTAAAGGGTATATCCTCAAGAACACTTTCTACATCTACTGGTTTTAAACTTTTATCATTTGGTACGAGTTCTCCATGGATTGCTTTTTCTAATAAGATTTCTTTTAATTGTATATTCATTTGTTTTTCCTCTTGTTTTTATTTTATCATTTTTTTGTTTTTTTGACTAATTATATTTTTTTATGAAAGAAAAACATATAGTTATATAGGTGATTGTATGCATCTTTATAAAACAATGAAAAATTTTTTAATGGATTTTGAATATTATATAGACATTTATGAAGAAAAAATACATATTTTTAATTATATTGACATCGAAAAATTAACAGAAGATGAAATCATTCTTACAATGCCCAAATTTACTCTTTTTTTAAAAGGAGAAAACTTTGCAGTAAAACGTTTAGAAAAACGGGAAATCTTAATTGAAGGAACTATATTAGATTTGAGGTTTACAAGATGAAAATAGAACGATTTATTTATATAAAATGCAAAGTCCGAAATAAAAACCGCATTCTTTTAAAGCTTTATAAAAATAGAATTAATGTGTACGATATTCTTACCAAAGAAAATGAAATTTATTTAAAAGTAAGAAAAGAAGATTATGATAAAATTAAAGAACAAATTGTAACAGCAAAGTTTTATTATGTATCAGAAAGTGGCTTTTTTCGTTTTAAAAAAATGCTGACTCCAATAAAAATATTTGCTATTTTGGCTTTTTTATTCTTGACCAATTTTTTTAATAATATTATTGTAAAAGTAAACGTGATTCATTCCAGCAAAGAAATTAGAGAATTGGTAACAAAAAGTTTAGAAGCAGAAAACATTCATGTTTGGACTTTGAAAAAAGATTATCATACTTTGCAAACTATAAAGGAAAAAATATTAAACACTTATAAAGATCGTTTGGAATGGATTGAAATTGAAAATGTAGGAATGACCTATATTGTGCGTATAGAAGAACGTATTCAAAAACAATTTAAAAATGAAGAAAAATTTTGCCACGTTATTGCAGAAAAGAGTGGAATTATTGAAGGGATAACAAGCAATAAAGGAGAAATATTAGTACATGAAGGACAATACGTAGCCGAAGGGGATATTTTGATTACAGGTGAAATAAAATACAATGAAGAAGTGAAAAAAAACGTTTGTGCTAATGGTATTGCTTTTGCAGAGGTATGGTATCAAACGCATGTATCTTTACCTATTCAATACACTAAAAAAGAAAGAACAGGAAAAAAAAGATGGAACTTAAGCTTTGAATCGGAGAGTGGAAAGTATAAAATTTTTAAAAGTCGTCTTTCTACTTATGAAACCGAAAGTAAGATTTTATTTCATTTTTTTAATTTTGCTTTTTACATGGATATTGAGTACGAAACTCTAGAAACAAACCATCAATATGATTTAGAAACGGGTACTGAAAAAGCTTTGGAATTGGCAAATGAAAAAATAAAGATGCAATTTTCTGAATTTGAAAAAATAAAAGTACAAAAAGTTTTGAAAAATACTTTAAATGATAGTACAATAGAATTAGAAGTATTTTACTCCATTATAGAAAACATTGCTAAAATAGAAGAATACTCTATAAATACGGAAATAGAAGAAGAGGATAGTTAAGATGATTGCAGATACTTTTAGAAGTGCTATAGAAGCTGTATGGCCAATGCTTGTAATATTTTTAGTGGTCATAATCGCAATACGAATTTCTTACATACGAATCAATCATGAAAAATTTGTATTTTATAAAGAGTTTTTAAATTTAATTTTTATTGTTTACGTTTTATTGTTATTTCAATTATTAACGAGTACAGAAATGAATACCAATGGGGGCTTGAATATAGTTCCGTTTACTGAAATTTTTCGTTATGAAATTGGTAGTAAATTATTTATATATAATGTAATAGGAAATATTTTAATTTTTATCCCTTTTGGGTATTTTATTTCTGGTTATGTGAAAGCAACGAAAGTATCTCATATTTTGTTTATTAGTATTATAACTTCTTTAACGGTTGAAGTAGTTCAATTACAAATTGGACGCTCTTTTGATATAGATGATATTTTTTTAAATGTTTTAGGAAGTGTAATTGGTTTTCTATTGTTCATAGGGCTCACAGCCATAAAAAAACATTTGCCAAGATTTTTTCAAAGCGATCTTTTTTATAATGTTTTATGTATTGTACTCTCTGTGATTGCTTTTATTTATTTTACAAAAGTAATAGGCCTTGGGTGGTTTTCATGAAATATCATATAAATAATACTTATGGTTATACTGAAAAATATAACTATTTGAATAAAGTAATTCAAAATACTTTAAAATCTGAAAAAGTAAAAAAAGTTATTTTTTCTATTACTTTTGTTGGAGAAGAAGAAATAAAATATTTAAATAAAACGTATCGAGATATAAATAAAGTGACGGATGTAATTTCTTTTGCTTTTGAAGATAAAACAACTGTTTTAAAAAAAGAAATAAGAGTTTTAGGAGATATTTTTATTTGTATTCCTAGAATGAAAGAACAAGCAATAACGTATGGACATTCCGAAAAAAGAGAATTATCTTTTTTGGTTGTTCATGGACTTTTGCATTTATTGGGATATGATCATCAAAATCAAGAAGAAGAAAAAATAATGTTCGAAAAACAAGAAAGAATTTTAAATGCTATCCATATTTTAAGATGAATTAAATAGCTTGTATGTCAAGTATTAAATAAGTCATGTGGATTTCAATGTGAAACAGTCAATACACTCATAAAAAGATTGTAAAGGTTAGTTTCTTATTTTATGAAAATATAGAATGTAGGTGTTGTAAATGAAAAGTGGTTTTGTAAGTATAATTGGTAGACCCAATGTTGGAAAAAGTACACTTTTGAATAGTTTAGTAAATGCAAAAATTGCTATTACTTCCGATAAAGCTCAGACGACAAGAAACATCATTCAAGGAATTTATAATGAAAGCGATACACAAATTGTATTTGTAGATACTCCAGGAATTCATAAACCTCAAAGTAAATTAGGTAAAATTTTAAATAAACAAGCTTTGTCTTTAATACACGATGTTGATGCTATACTTTTTTTAGTGGATGCATCTCAAGTTTTAGGAAATGGTGACAAATTTATTTTAGAATGTTTAAAAAATGATGATGTTCCTGTAATATTAGTTTTGAATAAAATTGATAAAATTAAAAATGAGGAAATATTAGGTGTGATTGAAAGTTATAAAGATTTATATCCTTTTGCAGACATTGTACCTATAAGTGCTATAAAAAATGATAATTTAGATTGTTTAGTCAAGGTTATTAAAAAATATTTGAAAGACAATGTTAAATATTTTGATGATGAAACCATTACAAGCAATAGTACTTATTTTATGATTAGTGAGATTGTAAGAGAAAAATTACTTGATGTTACAATAGAAGAAGTTCCTCATTGTATCACTTGTGTTACTACGTATTATGAAGAAAAAGAAAAAGTAACTTTAATTGGAGTAGAGATTGTTGTAGAAAGAGATTCTATAAAAAAAATTGTTATTGGTAAAAATGGAGAACGTCTAAAAACTATTGGTTCTTTAGCTCGTAAAGAAATTGAAAAACTTCTTGGTAAAAGAGTTTATTTGGATTTATATGTAAAAACGATTAAAAAATGGCGTGAAAAAGAAAAAATTTTACATGAACTTGGTTTTAAGGAAAATGAATAAAATGTAAAAAATTTCCTCAATATATAATTAGAAAGAATTGAGGAGATAGAAAATGAAAAAAATAGAAGCATGGAATAAATTTAAACAAAGTGGAAAAATTGAAGATTATTTAGAATATGCAAGTAAAAAAAGAAGTGAATCAAATGATAACAAAAGTAGAAGGAATAATTGTTAACGAAACTCCTTATGGAGATACATCCAAAATTATTCAACTATTTACAAAAGAATATGGAATTATTGGAATAATGTGTAAAGGAGTCAAATCCTTAAAAAGTCGTCTTCGTGCTTTAACCATAAAGTTTACTTATGGTTCTTTTTATATTTATTATAAAGAAAATAAACTATCTACATTGAAAGATGTAGACATAATAAGTGATTTGAAAATTATAAAAAATGACATTATTCTTCTAAGTTATTTAAATTATATTACAGAACTGATAACACAAGTTTTTCAACAAAGTCATGAAAAAGGTTTGTACGATTTGTATCTTTCAGGAATTATAAAAATAAATGAAAGATTGAATCCGTTGGTGATTACTAATATTTTAGAATTAAAATGTTTACCTTTTTTAGGAGTTGGATTAGAACTTGATTCATGCCAAATATGTGGCAATAAAACTGATATTGTAACTTTGTCTGCGGATGAAGGGGGTTATGTATGTAAAAATTGTTATACTAATCAAATTTTGGTGAACTTAAAAACAATAAAAATGGTTCGTATGTATTATTATGTTGAATTAAAATCGATTAGTGATCTTAAAATAAGTGAGGAAGTGATAACGGAAATTAATTTTTTTATCAGTCGTTATTATGAGAAATATACGGGTCTGTATTTAAACAGTAAAAAATTTTTGCAAAAAATGCTTAATTTATAAAATATACACTATTTATTTTTTCTTAGACTTAGTAAGTTTTAATAACATCTAGGTTTTTTTTTTTACTTATGTTATAATGGATATGGTGGTTTTTATGGCTTACAAAAGAAGTGAACTAAGAGAAAAATGTATGATTATTTTGTATCAATATGATGTTATGACAAGCAATAAAGTTAAAGTAGAAATAGATGAAATTTTAAAAGACAATTTAGATATTGATAATGAATTTGTAAAAGATATTGTTTATGGAGTTGTAACTCATAAAGAAGAACTGGATACACTAGCCAATCATTACATAAAAGATTGGACAATTGACAGATTAGATAAGACAGGTTCCTCTATTTTAAGAATTGCTTTGTTTGAATTGAAATATACAAATACTCCAGAAGTGGTTGTAATTAACGAAGCCATAGAACTTGCAAAAAAATACAGTGATGATGCTGTGCGAAAAATTATTAACGCTGTTTTAGATAAAATGATTCGAGAGTAGGTGGCAATTTTATGCTTGGAATTGAAGAAAAATATTTAAAAATTAGCGATTTAAATGATTACATTAAGGTTATGTTCGATGAGAACAGTTTTCTTCGTAAGATATACTTAAAAGGAGAAATTTCCAACTTTAAAAATCACACCAGAGGTCATTTGTATTTTACCCTCAAGGATGAGACATCCAGAATTAGTGCAGTGATGTTTTATAATAACGCACTTCGCTTAAACTTTACTCCAGAAGATGGAATGAATGTTTTGGTAACTGGGCGTATTTCTTGCTATCCTGCCCAAGGAACTTATCAAATTTATGTTGAATCAATGGAAATGGATGGGCTAGGAAAACTCTATATTGAGTATGAGAAATTAAAGAAAAAATTGGCAAGTGAGGGGTTGTTTGATGCAAATTGTAAAAAGGCGATACCAAAGTATCCTAAAAAAATTGGTATAATTACCGCATCAACAGGAGCTGCGATCAAAGATATTTTAAGTACAATTAAAAGAAGATATCCCATATGTGAAACCATTTTGTTTCCATCACTTGTGCAAGGAGCAAGTGCGGCACCAGAAATTGTTCGGCAAATTAGACAAGCTAATGAGTTTGAATTAGATGTTATTATTTGTGGTCGAGGCGGAGGATCAATAGAAGATTTATGGGCTTTTAATGAAGAGAGTGTTGCAAGAGCTATATATGAATCCAAAATACCTATTATTAGTGCTGTGGGTCATGAGGTGGATTTTACTATTGCCGATTTTGTAGCGGATATGCGAGCACCTACACCAACAGGTGCCGCCGAAATGGCAGTTCCTGATCGAAAAGACATTGAAAATATTCTTTTTGAAAAGAAAAAACAATTAAATACTTTAATTAAAAATAATTTAAAACAAAGAATAGCCAAAGTAAACAATGTAAAAAATTGTTTTATTTTAAAAAATCCAATGTCTTTGTATGAAATAAAAGAACAAAAATTGGATACTTTAATAGAACAAATGAATAAAAATATGCAAGCAAAATTAAAAGAAAGTGAAACTAAACTTCAACATATCCAAAACAATTATATTCTTAAAAATCCTTTGGCTTCTTTTGAAAGTTTTAAAAATTTGATTGAAAATACTCACGTGAAAATGAATCATTTTATTCAAAATTATTTAGAAAAAAAAGAGTACGAATATCAGTTGACTTTGAATACTTTAAAATTAGTGAATCCTTTAAATATTTTAGATAAAGGTTATAGTTTAGTCGAAAAGGAAGGAAAAATTATAAAAACATGTGATGCTATTGAAATTGATGATAAAATTAAAATAAAATTAAGCAAAGGTGAAATATCTGCCATTGTAAAGGAGAAAAAAGAATGGAAAATATAAGTTTTGAAAAATCATTAGAAAAATTAGAAACAATTGTGCATGAATTGGAAAGCGGAAATATAGAATTAGAATGTGCAATAGATAAATACACAGAAGCCATGAAACTTGTAAAATCTTGTAGTGAAAAATTAAATGAAGCTACTAAAAAAGTAAACAAGATTTTAAATGAAAATGGTGAATTAGTGGATTTTTCTATAGAAGATACTGAAGAATAGGAGATTTTTATGAAAGAGTTACGTGAAATAACCAGACGTGATGTGGATTTTGCCTCTTGGTATACTGATGTTGTTAAAAAAGCCGATTTGATTGATTATTCAAGTGTTAAAGGAAGCATGATAATTCGTCCATATGGATATGCAATCTGGGAAAATATTCAAAGCGTTTTGGACAAAGAATTTAAAAGATTAGGACATCAAAACATTCAAATGCCTATGTTTATTCCAGAAAGCCTTTTAAATATTGAAAAAGACCATGTAAATGGATTTGCTCCAGAAGTAGCTTGGGTAACTCAGGGAGGTAGTGAATTATTAGAAGAACGTCTTTGTGTGAGACCAACAAGTGAAGTTTTATTTTGTGACCATTTTAAAAAAATAATGAAATCGTATCGAGATTTACCTCTTTTATATAATCAATGGTGTACGATTGTTCGTTGGGAAAAAAATACACGTCCTTTTCTTAGAAGTCGTGAAATATTGTGGCAAGAAGGGCATACGATGCATGAAACTTGTGAAGAGGCAGTTGAAGAAACAAAAAAAATGTTAAAAGTATATGAAGATTTTCAAAGAAACTATTTAGCCCTTCCAGTCATTGTAGGAAGAAAAACGGAAAAAGAAAAGTTTGCTGGTGCAGACATTACTTATACTATAGAAGCTATGATGTATGATGGAGTGGCCTTACAAAATGGAACTAGCCATTATTTTGGACAAAACTTTGCAAAGGCTTTTGGAATCGAGTTTTTAAATAAAGAGAACAAATTAGAAAATCCATATCAAACGAGTTGGGGAGTTTCTACTCGTATGATTGGAGCAATTATTATGACTCATAGTGACGATCGTGGTCTTGTTCTTCCGCCAAAAATTGCTCCGATAAAAGTGGATTTAATTCCTATAGGTAATAATGAAGAAGTATTCAGAAAAATGAAAGAAATTCAAAAAATATTAGATAAGGAACATATTACAAATCAAATGAATCGATCTGATAAAACACCAGGATTTAAATTTGCAGAATCAGAAGTAAAAGGCTATCCAATACGATTGGAGTTAGGCTTAAGAGATTTAGAAGCGGGAACGATTACTTTAGTTCGAAGAGATACTTTAGAAAAAATAAGTGTTTCTTTAGATAATATAGTAGAAAACATTAGAACTATTTTAGAGAGCATACAAGAAAATTTATACAATCGTGCCTTAAAAAGAAGAAATTCTATGCTATATAAGGCAGATACATACGATGAATTTAAAAGCATTGCCAAATCAAAATCAGGATTTATTAAAATAAATTGGTGTGGAAATACAGAATGTGAAGACAAAATAAAAGAAGAAACAGGGTTAAAATCACGTTGTATTCTTGAAGAAGAAAATCCAGATGGACAATGTATTGTTTGTGGAAATTCTGGTAAACATAAAATTTATTTTGGGCGACAATATTAAATTTTTTTGGTAGAAATAACCAAAAAAGCAATAATTGGTACTTGCCAAATATTGCTTTTATTTTGCAAAAATTTATAACCATACTAGTATTAGTAAGGTGTGATAAGTTATGAAAAAAATAAGAATTATGTTCATTACATTATTATTGTTAATGCCTAATTTAGTATTAGCCTATTCTAATAAAATTTTAGTAGGTGGACAAAATATTGGAATTAACATTCAAAGCGATGGAGTACTGGTAGTTGGATTTTATAAAGTAAATGGTAAAAGTATTAAATCCAATCCCTCTATTGAAGTGGGAGATTACATAATAAAAATAGGAGATACAGAAATAAGTACCATTAATGAACTTACCAACTCTATAGAAAAGAATATGATAGAGGGAAAAGTAGAATTGACACTTTTAAGAAATAAAAAAGAGATTAAAAGTACATTATCTTTGGTAGAAGAAAATAAAATTTTTAAAACAGGACTTTATGTAAAAGATAGCATTACAGGTATAGGAACCTTAACGTATATTGATCCAGAAAGCAAAATATTTGGAGCTTTAGGGCATGAAATTATAGAATCAAACAGTAATAAAAGAATTGAAGTCAAAACAGGAACAATTTTTAATAGTATAATTACGGGTATTAATAAAAGCAGTGATGGTAGCCCAGGTGAAAAGAAAGCAAATTTTAAACCATCTGAAGTGTATGGAACAATTTCTAAAAATACTCAATATGGTTTATTTGGAACCTATAGTGCTAACTTGCCAGCAAGTAAAGAATTCGAAGTAGCAAATAAAGATGAAATTACAGTCGGAAATGCTAAAATATTAACGGTTTTAAATAAAGATGAAATAAAAGAATACAATATAAATATTACGAAAATTAATGAATACAATAAAATCAAAAATATTTCCTTTGAAATCACTGATGAAGAATTACTAAGCAAAACAGGTGGAGTGGTTCAGGGAATGAGTGGAAGTCCCATCATTCAAAATAATAAAATTATTGGGGCAGTAACTCATGTAATCGTAGATAATGTAAAAACTGGTTATGGTATATTTATTACTACAATGTTAGAAGAAGGCGAAAATTAAGCCTTTTTTTATTTATCGAATATGTTATAATGAATATATTTAAAAGGAGTATTTCATGAAAAAATTGATTTTTAGTATAAGTCTTATTCTAATTTTTATTTTACCTGTGAAAGCAGCATCTTTTGAGCTATCTTCAAATACTAGCAAAATAGAACCAAACAAATCTTTTACGATTAAAGTTGGGGGAGATTGCATCGGAAGAGTTGACTTAAAAGTTTCTAATGGAACACTATCTCAAAATAGTGTTTGGATAGAAGAAGGTTATGAAAGCATTAGTGTAAAAGCTGGATCGAGTGGAACAGTTGTCGTAACTGCAACTCCTGTAGAAGGATTTTCAGATTCGGATGCCAATTTATATAATCCTGGATCTAAAAGTATAAAAGTAAATATATATTTACCAAGTTCTTCTGATGATGAAAAAGAAGAAAAACCAAACGTAGATAACGCAACTTCAAAAAAGTCTGGAAACAATCAATTAGCAAGTTTAAAGGTGAATGTAGGAACATTATCTCCTAAATTTCAATCTACTAAAAGCGATTATACTTTGGATCTGCCAAAAAATACCAAGGAACTAATCATTGAAGCCACCCCAAAAGATAATAAAGCAAAAATAGAAGGAAGTGGGAAAGTGAATGTACATGCTGGTTATAATGAAATAAAAGTAAAAGTAACAGCAGAAAATAAGGCAATAAAAGTGTATACAATAAAAGTGTATGTAGAAGAAGAGCCAGAAGTGTATTTTAATTTTAATAATAAAAACATTGGAATTGTAAAAAATTTAAAAGAAGTTGTGATACCTGAAAATTTTGTAGAATCTAGTTACAAAATAAAAGATAAAGATATTTCTATTTTTACAAAAGAAAATATTGCTATAGTTTATGGAATTAATGAAGAACAAGAAAAACATTTTTATGTATTGGATAGAGAAAAACAAGAAATAATCAGTACATTTATACCATTAAATATAGGGGATCGTAATTTCTATGTAGTAGATGCAAAGCCAACGAAAGAAAATGTTTTTTTAGAAAAAATATCTATAAAAGATACCACAGTAGATTGTTATTATTTTTCAAAAGAACAAACGAATTATTGTATTTTGAATACACTTAAAGAAGATGGCAATTTTGTAGAATATTTATACGAAACTACAGAGAATAGTCTACAATTATTTCCAGAATTTTTAAGCCATAACACAACAGGAGAAAAACAAAAAGGAACAAATAATCTTGTTTTAATAATTCTTAGTTTATTAGAATTGTGTGTAATTATTTTTTTAATATGTAATCGAAAAAAAGGAAGTACCTATGAAAAAACAAAATAAACTATTTTTATTTTTACTCATTGGTTTTGCTTTTCTTTTTTCTCAAATCGAAACGGAAAAAGGAAACAGAATTGAAATAAACAACAACACAAATATATTGGCATACAATGACGAAAGAACTTATAAAAGAAGCCTTAAAAATCTTGCTGTATTTATTCGTTTTGCAGATAGTGATGTTTTAGTTTCTCACCATTTGGATGATGAAAAAAGTGTGGAAAATGCTTTGAAATTGTTTAACAGTGATGATTTAATTGAGATGGAAAGTGTTATAGGAAGCATAACAGGAAAAGTACATGTACCATCATTTAAAAAATATTATGAAAGAGAAAGCTATGGAGACTTATCCATTACAACCGAAATATTTCCCAAAATAAATGGAAAAGTGGTTTCTTATACAGATTCTCATCCAATAGGTTATTATCTTCAATACAATGAAAACAATACTATAGGATATAAAGACAAAACAGAATCTTTAAAAAGAGAAACCGAACTCATCAATAGTGCCATTTTGCATATATCAAATATGGTAGCTACCTCTGGAATAACTGGAAATGAATTAGATACCAATCAGGATGGATTCATAGATGCTATCTCTTTTATTATTGAAGGAGTAGATGGAAATAAACTACCTTCTGTTATTCAATTTAATGATTTGTTGTGGTCTCATAAAATGGATAATACAGGAATTGCAAATTCAATTTTAGGCAAGCGCGTTTCTTCCTATACATTACTTTATGCCAATGATTATACAGAATCTGCGGGATTGTTTTCATTCAATCGTGGAACATATGGAACCATTATACATGAATTTGGTCATATGTTAGGATTTATGGACTTGTATCGTTATCGAAACGATACAGCTAAACCTGTAGGATTTTATGATATTATGGGAAATACAATAGGGTCCAATCCACAAAGTTTTTTAACGTATTTTACCAGCGAATATCATTCAACTACTAGCTGGCACAATCCACTTCCGGTTATTGAAAAAACAACTGAAAATATTACACTTTATAAACCAAAATACATAGATAAAAACGAACAAAGAGCTATCAAGATTCAAGTTGGAGGCAATCCAAAAGAATATTTTATTGTGGAATATCATGAAAAAATGAATACTTATTCTTCATATGGAGCTGAATCAAGTGGTTTGCTTGTTTATCGCATTAATGATGATAACAAATACTTAGGAAATAATGCAAGTGGTAATCAAGGAGAAAAAGATCATATTTATATTTTTCGCCCCAATGAAACGAAAGTAGGCGATGCATCAGGAGATTTATCGCTAGCTACCTTAAATAAGAAAAGAAATAAATTAGGAAAAGAGCTTGTTTTAGGTAATCAAAATTTTGAAAGCCAATCTATTTTCTTTTCTGATGGAACCAATTCTGGTTTAGTAATTGAAGTAACAAAAGAAACAACAGATTCTATCACTTTTAATGTCATTTTTCCAAAAATGGAAGGTGATGGAACTAAATCGAGTCCTTATTTAATAAGAGATACCAAAACTTTTCTTTATTTAATGAATACATCTACTAAAAATAAATATTACAAATTAATGAACGATTTAGATTTTAAAGATGTTTCATATCCTTCTATTCAATTTGAAGGCAATTTCGATGGGAATCATAAAACCATCCGCAATATATCTGCAAAAAATACAGGACTGTTTAAAACGATAGGTCATTTTGCGACTGCAACAAAAATAGAAAATTTAACAATTGAGAATATAAAGAGTGTATCCGATTCTGGCTATACACTTGGAGGATTTGCCAATTCCGCTGAAAATGTTACTTTAA
>CANPIH010000035.1 GCA_947574085.1 uncultured Mycoplasmatota bacterium
TAATATTTTTCATATCTCCCATGATATTGTTAATCGAAGTAATTTCTCCTTCAATTGGTTTTTGATTCACAATTTTTTTTGGGGAAGGTTCATAAATGGGAATTTCATTGCTAATTTTGTTTCTTTCTAAATCAGCCTTTACTTCTTGATTCAATTCTTCGTTTACAATACTCGTAATTTCATATTCACCCAATCCATATTGCAATAATTTATTATTTAAACCCTTACTTTCTTTTTTTACTTCCATCTCTTCTAGCTTAGTACTTACCTCAATTGTAATTATTTCATCTTCTATTGCTAAAGAGGCTTCTTTTAAATTAATTAAAGAAGGTCTTTTCTTTATTAAATCTTCAATAAACTCTTTTAAATACGAAAGACAATCTTTTTCTGAAACATTATCATAATTCAAATAGACTTTACAAGTTTTTTCTCCATTAATTTTATTCAAAGTAGCCTTAAATAACTCAGAGGCAATCTTTTTTGGTAATACGTTTTTTAAACGAATATAAACTTCAAAAATATCATCTTGTTTTAAATAAATTACCTTTAAAACACTGGATCCTTCAAAATCACTTTCATTTGGATTATACTTTATACTCTTAAAAAAACGTTTTAATTCATCTGTCATGCTTTTACTCCTTTATTTTTTTATCATATTGTTAATATTTATTTGGTATTTATCAAATCTTTTTGTTACTCTCCCTTGTATTTCAACAATATCTTTTACTTTTATATCTTCTAAAAGACGTATATGACGAGCAAAAAGAACAAAAGATTCAGTTTTCGTTTCGTCGCTAGCTTCTATAAATGCCATAGCCTCTCCCATCTTGGTTTTGGTTCTTCTAATACTTTCAATTAATACCACTGTACGAACATATTTGTCAAAAAATTTACTAATATTTGCCAACTTCATAATGGATTCTCCATTGTATATACTTGCTGGATGATTGGTAATATAAAAACCATAGCTTTCTAACTCTCTTTGATTTTGATTTTCTTCTTCCTCAAATTCTTTCAATATCGGTTTTAGAACAAGAGGCGAATCCACATCGCAGGCTAACTCTGCATAATTTAAAATCGCTGGTAAATTTTCTTTTAATGTTGTCATATTTCCAAACGCTTTAAACACCCCAGCGTATATTAAAATTTCAATTATTTTAGTAGTCATATTTTTATTAATCATTCGCTTAACAAAATCAATAAAATCTTGAAACAAGCCATTTTTTCTTCTTTCTTCTATTATACTTTCTATAGAAATACTGCTCAATCCTTTTATGACAGAAAGAGGTAGGAAAAGTTTACCATTTTGCACTTTATACGTTTTATCACTTTCATTAATATTTGGAGCTACAATCATTAAGCCATGACTTTTTGCATCCATTAAATATTCTTTAGTTTTCAATTCACTTCCCACACTCATATTTAATAAATTGGTTATAAAATAGGTTGAAAATTTTACTTTTAAATACGCCATTTGATATCCTATCAAAGCGTAAGAAACCGAATGAGATTTATTAAAACCATACCCAGCAAATTTCAAAATCAACTCATAAAGATTCTCAGCAATTTTCTTGTCGTATCCATTTATTACAGCTTTTTTTATAAATTTCTCTTTCTCATTTTCAATAATATCTTTCTTTTTTTTACTCATAGCCCGACGTATCAAATCTGCCTCTGCATAACTATAAGAAGCCACTTGAACAAGTATTTGCATGACTTGCTCTTGATAGACAATAATTCCTTCAGTTTCTTCCAAGATTTCTTTTAATTCTGGAATTATATAAACCTTTTTTTCTTTCCCTTCTTTTCTTCTAATAAAGGAATCAATATTTTCCATAGGACCAGGGCGATACAAAGCTATGGTTGCAACCAAATCGTTAAAATTTCTTGGTTTTAATTTTTGTAAAAAACTACGCATGCCAACACTTTCAAATTGAAATATTCCAGTTGTATTAGCATGGGAAAATAATTCTAGTACTTGTGGGTCATTTAAATCAATTTGATTTAAATTAATCCTTTTTCCTGTATCCTTTTGAATTAAATCTAAAATATTTGCAATTATTGTTAAATTTTTAATAGCTAGCAAATCCATTTTTAAAAGTCCTAGATCTTCTAAATAATCCATAGTAATTCCTGTTGAAATCAGAGTACCATTTTTTAAAATAGGAATAATTTCATCTAAATTTACTTTTGAAATAACAATTCCAGCAGCATGAGTAGAAATATTTTTTTTAATTCCTTCTAATTGCATAGATATTTTATAAATCTTTTGCAAAAATTTGTTTTTTTCCAAAATTTTTACAACTTTTTCATTTTGTAAATTTTCACGTAAATTTTTTGTAGAACTAATTGTACCCAGTAATAATTCAAAATCTTTACTAGAATATTCAAAAATACGAGCTATTTCTCGCAATACCAATTTACTTTTTAAAGTGGCAAAAGAAATAATCGACGCCACTTTATTTTCACCATATCGAAGACGGATGTATTCAATTACTTCATTACGTTTTGTATTTTCAAAATCAATATCAATATCTGGCATTGTTATTCGTTCTGGGTTTAAAAATCTTTCAAATAATAAATGATACTGTAATGGATCAATATCAGTTATTCCCAAAGTATAACAAACCAAGGACCCTGCAGCACTACCTCTACCTGGTCCTACAAATACATGATTTTTTTTGGCAAACAAAACATAATCGTACACAATTAAAATATAATCAACAAAACCCATTTTTTGAATAACTTGTAATTCATAATCGAGTCGCTCATTATACTCTTTTGTAACTTTTCCTTCTTTGCGTTTTTCTAAGCCTTTTTTTGTTAAATTTTTTAAATACGAATAAGAGTCTTTAATTTTTTCATCATAAATTGGAATATAGTTCTCATTTTTTGGAATGACTACGTTTATTTTGGAAGCAAAATTTTCCGTTGTTTCCACATCACTTTTAGAAACGTTCTCACAATAATAATTTCTTTCATAATTGCAACAATTCTCTTCTTGAATTTTTTTATCTTCTAAAATCATACGCAGATAATTTAAATAAATGGTGTCATCTTTTTTTAATGAACGTATATCGTTTACATAAACAATTCTACTTCCTTTTAATAACGCATGTGTTTTTTCATAATCATTTTGATACCCTATATAAACTTCTTCAAATAGAGGCACTATTTCCGTGTACAAAGAGATAGAAGAAAAAGGAACAATTGCAATAATTTCACTATTATGGATTTCCAAATCAACAAAATTCAATTCTCGTTCGGTTTTAATCGTATGAATTTTTAATAAACTTTGATAGCCTTTATAATTTTTAGCATATAAATAAAAATGATTGTGATTCACAACAATCTCTAATCCTATTAAAGGCTTAATATTTCTTTTTAAGCATTGTGTATAAAATTCCATAACTCCATATAAATTTTCATCCACAATAGCACAAGATTTCAGATTATGTTCTGACAAAAAAGAAAGCAAAGATTCTATGCGAATGGTACTTTTAAGTAAACTATAATCAGTTGTAATTTTAAGTGGTATGTGCATATTACTTCACCCTCCTGTAGTTATATCTTATTATACTATATTATTTTATTTCTTGGTACATTTTAAAAAAATTTTTATTACGTTCTAAGAATTTTATTGAAAATAAAACAAAAAATAGATATACTGTTTTTGGTTAAAAGATTTTGATTTCTGAATTTTTAAATCTTAGGTTGTAAAAGAAGGTTATTTATGGAAAAATTATTATTTGAGTTACTTTTTAAGTACGCAATGGCTAAAAAAACAGTGGATCAAAAATTTATAGAAGATCTAAAAAAAATTGTTATTTCGTCTCGACAATTAGATAAATATATAACCAAAATTTATTTAAAAGATGAACACAATAGGGAAATCTATCTTCAAGGTGAATATTTTAATAAAGAGATTATTATTTACATCAATTATCTAACGCTTCAATTGAAATCATACAAGAATGGATTGTTTTATGATTTTGAATATTATTTTTATAGAAATGCAAAAATTATTTGGATAATTTTACACGAAATAGAGCATGGCAATCATTTGAAATTATATAATGAAAATCCAAACGAACTTATAACAAAAATTATTAAACCTTGCATTGAAATTTCAAAAGGAATTTTACCTTTAAAAGAAAATACCTCTAAATTATGCTCTTTTTTAGATAAATATTCAGCTATATTTATTGATGAACGTATAGCAAACATTTACGCTACAAAAGAAATTCTAAAAATAATAGAAAATGAACAAGATCTTTTTCCAAATTTGTACCCTTATGTAAAAAATTATTATTTTTATCTATTATTGCATGGATATACTGAAACAACAAACCCATTAAAGCAATTTTTTAATACAATCAAATATCCTGACCTTTACGATAATTTAATTAATTATGAAAAAGAGTACCCAATAATGGATTTATTAACTAAAATGACTTATGGATTTCCAACAACTTCTACAGAATATAAAAGAATTCAAAAAAAGCAAAACCATTCATGTTGTCTAAAACAGTATAATTTAAATATAAATGATTTTTGAGTCAAAAGATTTGACATAAATTCATTTATTTTGTTACAATAAAATAGACTTTTTTATTTACAATTTAACTTACACCTTAGTAGCTCGAAAGATTATTTCGGGAGTTTTTTATTTCTCCAAAATAGAAAGAAGGAAAAAAATGGACGCAAATGAAAAAAAAATGGAAGAAAATTATTTAAAAATAACAAGTCAATATTTAAATCAACAAATTGAAAAAATGGAACAAAACATTTTTGAAGACGCTGAAAAAATAAAAGAATTTCGAAAATACACTTGGGAAAATAAAGGTGGTATGGACAAGCAAGAATTAAATGCCGTTCGCTCTTCAAGCGAACAGGAAGCCTTTTTGCTTTTAAGAGAAAGAGAATATTTTAAAAAATTATTAAAAATAAAAAGCAGTCCATACTTTGCCTCTATTGTTGTCGATAATGAAGAAACACAAGAAAAACAAAAGGTTTATATTGGCATGACTTATTTAAAAGATAAAAATTTAGACAATTATATTTACGATTGGCGTGCCCCCATATGTAGTATCTTCTATGATTATGAAATTGGTCCTTGTATATACGAAGCACCAATTGGCATCATTAATTCTTATTTACATCAAAAAAGACAATTTAAAATAGAGAATCAAAAATTACTCAGAATCATTGATAGTTCACTTAATATCAATGATGATATATTACAAGAGGTTTTGGCAAATGTTTCTAACGAAAAAATGAAAAATATTGTAACTACGATTCAACAGGAACAAAACAGTGTCATTCGTAATATAAAAGACAAGCATTTAATTGTCCAAGGAATAGCTGGATCTGGAAAAACAAGTGTCGCACTTCATAGAATAGCCTTTTTACTTTACAAAATAAAAAATTTATCTTCTGATAAAATTTTAATTTTTTCTCCCAATCAAATATTTACAGAATACATTTCGAATGTATTACCAGAGTTAGGAGAAGAAAACACTCTACAAACAACATTTCACGATTACTTATCCAAAATTATAAAAGAATATAAAAACGTAGAATCCTATGTTGATTTTTTAAATCGTCATTACAAAGACGAAAAAGACGACTTAGAATTACTAAAATATAAACAAAGTGATGATCTAATTCAAGATTTAGAAAAATTTGTAAATCATTTGGAAAAAAATATTTCTTTTACAAAAGGATTTACTGAAAATAAAGTTTATTCGTATACCAAAGAAGAATTAAACGATTTACTTCACAATCGTTATTCCTCTATCCCTTTATTTGAACGAATAACTGCAATGGCTATTAAATTTTCTGAAAATAACTATAACGGTAGTAAAAAAAGAAAAGCGACTTATCATAAACTCCTATTGGATGCCCTTTCACTAAAAAAAGATTATAAATTTATTTTAAAGGAATTTTACAAGAGTCCCTTCTTCAAAAAAACAATTTCTGAATACGAAATAAATAAAATAAATCAAAACAAAATCATTTCTTACGATGATGCTCTAATTTTGGTTTACTTAAAAGGATTAATGGAAGGATTTTATTATGAAAAATATCTAGAACAAATTGTAATTGATGAAGCTCAGGACTATAGTTACTTACAATATTTAATATTGTCTAAAATATTTAAAAAAGCCTCTTTTACTATTTTAGGAGACGTTCATCAAAATATTAATCCTTTCTATCAATACCAAAGTTTAGAAAAATTAGCTACTCTTTTTAATGGAAACTACATAGAACTTACAAAAACTTATCGTTCTAGTGAAGAAATTATTGAATTTGCCAATACAATTTTAAATTTACATCATGTTTGTGCTATTCGAAAAAAAGAAAATAAACCTGTTGTGATTCGTAATAAAAAAGAAACTTTAATAGAAGATATAAAAAAATTAAAACAAAATTACAAATCATTAGCTATTATCACCAAAAATGCTCCAACAGCTTTAAAATTATATCAAGATTTAAAACAAAAGTTTACGCTTTCCTATGTCGATACGCACACTGAGAATTTCATTAAAGATTTTGTAATCATGCCAGCTTATTTAGCAAAAGGTTTAGAATTTGATTCTGTACTTATTTATCAAGACCAAGAGAATTATTTTACCGATGAAGAAAAAAAACTCTATTATGTTGCAGTTACTCGAGCCCAGCATGAATTATATATTTATGAAAGATAAAAAATCAGTGAAGAAAAGATTTGCATAAAATAAATAAAGCTTATTTAAGTTCATATATTTTTTGACTAAATAGAATCATTCAAAGTTCCTTAGAATAGTAATAAATATTTGACTTAATACATATTTAATGATAAGATTTTATAGAAAGAAATTTTTGGAGGTGCAAAATGGCTAAAAATATATCAAAAAAGAAACCTTTAACTGTAAATTTAAGAAGCAAAGCATGTAATGCTGTTAAATCTCGTCAAAAACCAAATTTACAAAAGAAAAAAATAAATGGTAAAACTGTATTAATCAGTGCAAGAGAAGCTAAGAAAATAGCTTAAAAAGATTTCAGAAACTCTGAAATCTTTTATTTTAATTTATCCAATTGTTGATCATAATTTCCGTTCTTATAAATAAATGAACCCGCTACTACTCTATCCAAATCATTTTTAATATTTTGAATTGTTTCCTCATTTATGCCACCATCTACACTAATTTCAAAAGTAGCTTTTTTTTCTTTCTTTATTTTAGAAAGTTGATGAATCCTATCTTCTGTCTCTTTTAAAAAAGATTGCCCTCCATACCCAGGAATAATACTCATTAATAACACTATATCGACTTTTTTTATAAATGGCAGAATCTCTTTTAAATCGGTTAAAGGTCCTATAGCAATTCCTACTTTAATCTTTTTATCTCTTATATATTTGATTATTTTTTCATGATGAATCGTTGATTCATATTCAAATATAATACATTCAGGATTAATAAATGAAAAAGCATCAATAAATTGTTTTAAATGAAAAGTCATCAAGTGGACTTCTTTTGGTTTTTCACTATTTTTTAAAACATACATCAAATCTTTAGAAAAAGGCGTAGAATTATTTACAAACATACCATCTGCAACGTCTATGTGTATAAAGTCTGCATTCGATTTTTCAATTTTAGTAATCGTTTTAATCGAATCTAAACTTCCTAAAAAAGAGACACTTGTTTTCATTTTTTTATCTACTCCTCTTTTATAAAATTCAAATAATTTTGATAGCGAGTTATTAAAATTTTCTTTTTCATAACAGCTTCTTTTACCTTACAATTGCTTTCTTTGTAATGCATGCAATTTTTAAATGAACAATGGTAATTTTGAAATTCTACAAAACTGGTTTTAATTTCTTCTTTTTTTACTTCAGAAAAATCTAAATTTGAAAATCCTGGTGTATCAGCAATATAGTACGATTTAAACGGAAATAATTCTACATGTCGCGTTGTATGTTTTCCTCTACCAAGACTTTCTGAAATCTCATTGGTTTTCAAATTTAACTTTTTATTTAATTTATTAAGTAAAGTACTTTTTCCAGCTCCTGTTTGTCCTGTAATAACAACCATTTTGTTTTTCAACCATTTGTTTAATTTTTTGTATTCTTTATTTGTAATTACCTTATAACCAATTTTTTTATAATATTGTATTAACTTTTGAATTTCTTTTTTTTCTTTTCTATTTAATAAATCAAGTTTTGTAAAACATAAAACTGGCTCAATACGTTTTAAAGAAATAATACTAATCATTTTATCCAATAAATTTAAAGACAAATTAGGTTTTTTTACACTTGTAACGATTAGAGCAATATCTACATTAGCAATGGATGGTCTTAAAAGTTCATTTGCTCTAGGTAAAATTTCTAAAATATATCTATTTTCTTTATCAATAAGGCAAAAATCGCCTACTAATGGTGTAATAGAAAGATTACGAAATTTCCCCCTAGCACGACACTCTAAAACTTCATTTTGTATTTTTACAGTGTATAAATTACTAATAATTTTTATTATTGTTCCTTGTGTTAGCATTGTCCTAATGCCCTTGCAATTTCATCACATTCTACTACATCATCTTTTTGATTCTTAGCCACTTTTATAGTTAAAGTTGCTCCCGAAGAAATTATTGTATACCCCTCTGGTCTATTTTGCTCAAATATTGTTCCATCTGCATAATTATTATTAATTTCTTCTATGACTTTTAATTCAACGTTATGTTCTTTACAAAATGCTTCTACTTCCTCAACGCTATAACTTCCATCGGTAAAATTTGGATATTTACTTACTATATTTGGTACATATAATGTAATTTCATCTCCTATGGATAGCTTTTCACCAGCTTTTACCGATTGCTCCATAATTTCATTGTCTTTGTATTTATCTTTATCCTCTTCATTTATATCCTTTTTATCATAGTAAACTTTTAGACCAAAAGCCTCCAAAGCTCCTTTTACTTCTTGATAATTCTTTCCTACATAATTTTCAATAGTAATTTTTGAATCTCCAATAGAAACAAATAAAGTAATTACTGTACTTTTGGTTCTTTTACTATTGGCAGCAGGATTTGTTTTTATAATATGACCTTCAGCTATATCACTACTAGCTTGTTCTTGTTGCTCGTCACTAACTGTAAAACCTACTTCTTGCAACTTCTGAATCGCATCCGATACTGTTAGATTGGTAACATCAGGTACTAAAATTTCTTTTTCATTCGTTATAACTGGAATTAAAACAATCACGGAAGTGATAATAACCACTAAACCTGTAAAAATAGAAGCCAAAACCATTAACAATTTGTTTTGTTTTTTTAAATCATTTTTTGTAATTTGCTTTGCTATAGGTTCTTCACCTGCACTTTCTTTTTTATTTTCTTTTATCATTTTTGATATTTTAGAATCATCAAAATTTTTTTCTGGATAAGAAAAATGAAGTTTTGATTCTTTTGCTCTTTCATCATTCATACAAGTTTTTAAATCTTCATACATTTCTCTTGCATCTGCATATCGATTTTTAGGATTTTTTGCTGTTGCTTTTAATATTATATTTGCAATACTATTAGGCAAACTAGGCAATTCTTCTTTAATATCTGGCATTGGTTCTCTTAAATGTTTTAATGCAATTTCAACTGCATTATCTCCTCTAAAGGGAAGTTTTCCAGTTAATAACTCATACATAACAATACCCATAGAATATATATCGCTTTGAAGACTTGAGCCTTTTCCATTAGCTTGTTCTGGAGGTAAATAATGAACACTACCCATCACAGAATTGGTTTGCGTAAGTTGTGTTGCATTCATCGCCATAGCTATTCCAAAATCAGTAATTTTTACGAGACCATTTTCTAAAATCATAACGTTTTGAGGCTTAATATCACGATGAATAATGTAAGAATCATGTGCAACACTCATACCATCTGTAATTTGCATCATAATATCAATAACTTCACTTGTTGTTAACTTACCTCGTTTTTTGATTAAATCTTTTAAATGTTTCCCTTCTATGTATTCCATTACAATATAGTAATCTCCATTATCTTCTCCAACATCATATACTTCTACAATATTGGGATGATTTAAACTGCTAGCTGATAAAGCTTCTCTTTGAAAACGATGAACAAATTTTTCATCATTTGATAAATCGCCTCTTAAAAGTTTTATAGCAACGTTACGATCCAAAATCGTATCATAGGCAAGATAAACATTTGCCATACCACCTTCTCCAATGGATTTAATAATTTGATAACGATCACTAATCTTTTGCCCCTTCATTATCATTCTTCTTCACCACTTTCTTTCATCTCTAAATAAGCAATGGATACATTATCTTGTCCTCCACGAACATTACATTTACGAATTAATTTAATTATTTTTTCTTCAATAGTTAATGCCTTATCGTTTAAAACTCGTTCAATTTGTTCATCAGTAAGCATATTGGTAAGCCCATCACTACACAAAAGAATAGCTTCACTAGATAAATCTACATCAAAAATATCCAATTCTACTTTTTCCATCGCCCCTAGTGCTTTCATTAAAACATTTTTTTTAGGATGATATTTTGCCTCTTCCTCAGTTAATTGACCTGTTTCTACTAACAAATTAACTAAAGAATGTGGTTTAGTTACTCGATGCAAGCGTCCATTTTTTAGTACATATCCTGTAGAATCTCCAATATTTCCAAAAATCAAATAATTTTTTGTTAAAAGAGCAAGTACTAAAGTTGTTCCAAGCCCAGTAGCTTCTGAATTGTTTTTAGCGTATTCTATAATTTCATTATTAACTTCACTAGCGTTATCATTCATCCAATTTACTGCATCTTCTAAAGAGCCAACACTAGACATTTCATTAAAACGTTTTCCAAAATGTGTTATTGCAATACTCGAAGCAACTTCCCCAGCTCTATGACCACCCATTCCATCAGCTACCATTAAAAGATATTCTCCACTATTGTTTTTTAATATCGTCACACTATCTTCATTATGACTTCGAACACGCCCCACATCGGTTAAATAGAAACTTTTCATTTTTCCACCTCTTTGCTTCTTAATTGCCCACAGGCAGCAGATATTTTGCTACCAAATTCTTTTCGTATAGTAACATTAATGCCCTTATTTTTCAAAATAGCGCAAAATTTACGAATTGTGTTTGCATCACTCTTTGATAAATCAATATGATTGGTTTCATTATAAGGAATTAGATTAACATAAATATTCATTCCTTTTAAAAGATTTGCAAGTTCGATTGCACATTCATCACTATCATTTATCTCTTTAAGCATAACATATTCTATAGTCACTCGTCTATTGGTATATGCAATATAGTCCTTGATAGCTGTAATAAGTTGACTAATGTTATACACTTGATTGACTTTCATAATTTTATTTCTTATCTCATTATTGGGTGCATGCAAAGAAACTGCCAAATTAATTTGAATGTTTTCTTTCATTAAATCATATATTTTTGGAACAATTCCACTTGTAGATAAAGTTATATGACGAATTCCTAAAGCCAAGCCTTTAGCATCATTTATAATACGAATAAAACTTAAAACAGAACTATAATTATCTAAAGGTTCTCCGATCCCCATAATAACTACACTCGAAATTCGTTCTCCTATTTCTTTTTCAATTTCTAAAATTTGAGAAACCATTTCAAATGTTTCTAAATTTCGTACTTTTTTCAACCTACCCGATTCACAAAATTGGCATCCCATATTACAACCCACTTGACTCGATACGCAAAGACTTATTCCGTAATCATGATACATAACTACGGCTTCTATATAATTACAATCGCAAAGTTCAAATAAATATTTTCGAGTTAAAGTATCTCTCTCTTTACGAACAATTTTAGGACATTTAAAAGAAAAAGTAGACTTTATTTTCTCTCGAACTTCTTTTCTTATATTACTCCACTCGTCCACCTCATTATTCTTTTTTTCATAAAGCCACTCAAAAACTTGTAAAGCTTTAAACTTTTTCTCTCCTATACTTAAAAAATATTCTTCTAATTTTTCTCTTGTATATCCATAAATATTATTCATAGTTTCACCTTAATAATTATAACATGTTTTCTATAAAAGAAAAAAACAAATATTCTTTTGCTTCATAACTTATCTATTAATTCGAAACATTCTTCTAGTTTCTTTACTATTCTTTTTTGTTCTTCTATTGGTGGTACAACTATTTTTATTTTATTTATTCTTTTTATTGCCAATTTGGGTTGAGCTG